>NZ_JAGYZD010000147.1 GCF_018371055.1 Finegoldia magna
ACTATTACAGTATACGCTCCTAAATCATACTTGTCAAGTGTTTTTTGAAATTTTTTTAAAATTTTCTGTAATCATGTATAATATTAAGTAAGAAAGGGGTGCTTATGGGATTTACAAATTACGATATTTACAAAGTTTTCGAGATGTATCAGGAATGTTTGATGATTAATTGCTCCTTATTAAATAAATTGGACGAGAATTTGAGTAATAGAGATCACGGTAGCAATTTAAATAATGGTTTCGGCGAACTTTTTATACAATTTCCCGACTTTAAAGATGAAAATATTTCTAAGCAGTTCAAAAATCTATCATTTCTATTTACATACAAAGTAAAAGGTGCCACAGCACCTATATACTCATATGTTTTTGATAAGATTTCAGATTACACAAATGGCAAAGACGAATTGGACCGTAAAATGTTCGGTGAAATTTTGAAAATCACAAATGAATCTGTGAAACTAGTTGGAAATTGTAAGCTAAATGACAAAACAATTTTAGATTGCATTCACGCTGCATCTGAAAGCTTTGAAAACAATAAAAATGAAAATACAATTAGATTAATGAAAAAAATAAGTGTAGATTGCAAGATGGCTTGTGAACAAACATCAGAAATGTCTGCAAAGAAAGGAAAAGCACGTCACAACGCCATTTATTCCGTTGGAGTGATAGACCCTGGTGCTTATTCGTTGTTTTTGTTTTTCGACACATTATACAAATACGTCCTCAAAAAAAGGCGCACAAAATAAAATCTCAATTCAACTTTTACGTTAAATTGAGATTTTTTCTTTATTCTTCTTCTAGCCCAAGGATTTTTAACTCCTCATCAGTAAGTTCTCTGAAGTCTCCCTCTTCCAAATCATCTGGCAATTTAAAATCACCTATTTGGACTCTTTGAAGTTCCACAACTTCATTGCCAACTTTTTCAAACATTCTCTTGACTTGGTGATATTTACCCTCCTTTATTGTAAGGTAACAATTATAATCGTCGATAATTTCCATCGTAGCAGGTTTCGTGATGATATCTTCCGGCATAAGCTTGATTCCTTTTTCGAACGTTTCGTTGTATTTCTCATCGACCTTATCTCTCAAAGTAACCTTGTATTTCTTCGACACATCTTTTTTCGGAGAAATCAAATTATGAGCAAATTTACCGTCGTTCGTTATAATCAATAGCCCTGTCGTATCCAAATCAAGCCTTCCCACAGGGCTCAAATCAAACACACAAAGCTCTCCCATATCGTCAATCACAGTTTTGTGCATAGGATCTTTCGAATGACTTGTAACTCCTTTTCTCTTGTTCATCACGAAATACAAAAACTTCCTGTATTCAATGATCTCGTCGTAGATTTTCACCACGTCGTTGTTTTCATCTATATGCTCAGAGGACTTCTTCACAGTCACATCATTCACCGTGATAATCCCCTTCTTCACCATTTGTTTTATCTCTTTTCTAGTTGCGATCTTCATCTCGCTAAGCATTCTATCTAATCTCATATCTCTCCTTATGGTACAATAATTTTGGGTGATGTTATGTTTAGTATATATTTTTTAATAATCAATTTAATAACTTTCCTAGCCTTCCTTATAGATAAAAGAAAAGCCGTTCACAACAAATACAGAATCTCTGAAAATATTCTGATATTCCTGTGCATAATCGGTGGATTCATCGGAGCGTTGAACTCCATGGTAATCTTCAAACACAAATTATACAAGAAGAAATTCACCATCAATATTCCATTGATTTCACTTATTTATCTTGTAGCCTTCGTCTTAATTAGCCGAGGAATTTTTTCATTAAATCTAGTTTCTTGGCAGTAAATGGTTTGAATCTAAATGGATTGTCGACTTTTCTGGAAACATAGACTGATTGTTTGTGTGAAAAAGTGTCAAATCCCCATTTGCCATGATAATGACCAAGTCCACTATTTCCAAATCCACCAAAAGGCGCCTTATTGTTGGAGATGTGCATCATACAATCGTTGATGCATCCTCCACCAAAGCCCACAGAATTCGTGATATAGTCGCACAATTTCTTGTCCTTAGTGAATACATAAAACGCCAACGGATTGTCCATTCTTCTGATGTGCATCAACATCGCATCGATATCAGAGTACGAAATCACCGGCAACAACGGTCCAAATATCTCATCTTTCATTATTTCATCATTAAAAGTCGCATCAGTGAACACACACGGCTCAATAATCATCTCACCATCGTGGTATTTCCCACCGATTCTGTCCGTCCTATCCATCATAATGCGTCTGAACTCATCGTATTTCGCCTTTGTTTTTATCCTAGACATCTGAGATATATCAGAATAATTTTCGTCGATTTCCTTCAGTATATAATGCAGCAACCTATCCTTGATGCTTTCTTCAACCACCAAATAGTCCACAGCCACACACGTTTGTCCAGAATTTGTGAACTTCGCCCAACAAATCTTCTTCGCTGTATCTTCCAAATCGACATCTTTGTCCACAATACAAGGACTTTTTCCACCCAATTCCAACACACATGGCTTCAAATTCTCAGCTGCTTTCTTATACACAGCCTGTCCTCTGTTTTTGCTACCAGTGAAAAAATAGAAATCAAACTTTTCTTCCAACACCTCATCATAACTTTTGTCATTTTCAAGATGAACGACATCCTCCACAGGCTTCAAAACTTCTTTCATAAGTTCTCTAACCTTAGGATTCTTCCTGCTCATCATCAAATACACACTATTTCCAGCGGCAATCGCATCAATCACAGGAATCATACTCAAATTAAACGGATA
Organism: Finegoldia magna; assembly: GCF_018371055.1. Classification (GTDB taxonomy): domain Bacteria; phylum Bacillota; class Clostridia; order Tissierellales; family Peptoniphilaceae; genus Finegoldia; species Finegoldia magna_I. The sequence continues at coordinate 2,777 of NZ_JAGYZD010000147.1, forward strand.
ATTCCACGGACTGATAATCAAACACACACCATATGCTCTGTTTCTGATTTCCGTTTTGTTTGGGAAAGTCAGCAAATCAAAAGAAGTGTTATTCGCTCTTGCGAGTTTTATAGTGTTATTGATGAAGAAATTTAACTCCTGCATCACAGTTGCGTACTCAGTCATAAAACCTTCATATTCGCTTTTTCCGATATCTTTCTTCAACACTGAGATTATCTCTTCCCTGTGATTTTTTACAGAACCTCTAAGTTTTCTCAGATACAGCACTCTAATCGAAGGCTTCAACAACACCGTTTGAGACCTTTCGCGTAATTTTTCAATCATAATTTTCCTCTCTATAAAAAATAAGCCAACTGATTTGCCTAAAATCAGTCAGCCTATAATTACTTTTCATTAATACGTACAAGTCCTATCAAATTGCCGTTGACATTTCTAATTGAATCGATAGATTTTTCGATGTCGCTCTTTTTAGTTTCTCCAACCTTGTACACCAACAAAGTCGCATCGCAAATCGCTGACAATACAACAGCATCGGAATAAGCTTCGATTGGAGGAGTATCGATTATCACATAATCGTAGTTATCTTCTAAAATACGAATAAAATTCTTCATAGAATCGCTTGAAATAAGTTCGTTCGCATTTGGAGGAATAGCTCCAGCGTGGATAATATCCAAATCCCATATCGATTCATCGTGACTTATAGCAAGATTGAAATCCATCTTGTTCACAACAACATTTGTAACGCCGATTTCAGTGTCGATATCGTAGAAATTCCTCAAACTTGGCCTTCTCAAATCCATATCCACAATAACAACCTTGTGATTGGACAAAGCGAAGCTTTTCGCCAAGTTAGCAGCCACAGAAGTCTTACCTTCTCCGAAATATCCCGAAGTAACCACGATAGATTTGATATTTGCCCCTGCGAACTTCACATTAGTTCTAAGATATTTGTATTGTTCATTAAACAAAGTCTTATCCTTCATCTATCATCGCACCCCTTTCATCAACATAAGGAATATCCCCAATAATACTTACTCCCAAATCTTCAACATTAGTGCCCACTCTCATGACATCATCGTGAGATTCCCTCACCATACAAATTATCAATGAAATTAAAAACCCTACAAGTAAAGCCAATAAAGTATCTCTAACCAAATTTGGAGACACAGCTTTTAAAGGGGATGAAGAGTATTCCAACACCTCAACTTTATATTCATCAGTAGAGTTTTTAACTGTGATATCTGCCAATTCATCTGCAATATCTCTTGCACGTTGAATCACAGTATCCTCAACATTTATACTAACAATCTTTGAGTTTTCATCAGAAATGCTAATTTTTTTAGCCAAATCCTCAACATTCGGCTTCAATTTCAAGTTTTGTTTCACTTCAGTCAACACCATTCTCGATTTAACCAAAGATTTCACAGTTTCTATCTGAGTAGTGGAAGTGTTGCCGCTTTTTGCACTCACTACAACCTTAGAATCCACGCTGTACACAGGTCTCACCCACATAACATCGTAGCAAATCATAGTAATTCCGAACAAAAAAGTCACCAAAACAATAGGCACAAACCTATTTTTAAAAGTTCTTACAAATAAGTTATCTCTCATCTTATCTCCTCTTACCAAAAATCTTCGACAAAACCCCGCCGCTCTTCTTCTCTAACACAGGAATCCTGTC
>NZ_JAGYZD010000002.1 GCF_018371055.1 Finegoldia magna
CGCATTAGAAGAAGGCGTAGAAATGGTAATGCCAGGAGATAACGCAAAATTCATAATCGAATTAATCACTCCAATCGCAATCGAAGAAGGATTAAGATTCGCCATCAGAGAAGGCGGAAGAACAGTAGGAGCAGGCGTTGTTTCTAAAATTATAGAATAATTTAATATACTAAGACTATTTAGCTCTCACTTAGGTGAGGGCTTTTTTTGTACACTTTTTAAATAAAGATTTAGAAAAATAAATAATAAAAGGAAAAAACATTTCTTAAACTTATAAATTAAACAATGTTCTGTTTTTAGAAAAACTCTGTTTATATTAAAATATAATATTTAAATTGACAAAATTAAAATAGTATGATAATTTTAAAAATAGATAGAGATATATAATATAAAAACCAAAAAATGAACAAATCATCACTATATAACAATTAAAATACAATAAATGTTACTAAACAAAAGTATGAAGTGTTAAATGTTACAATCGTATTAAACCACATATTTTACGATAATGCTTAATATTACATATCCTATCAATTTAAATAAAGGAGGTAAATATTAGGAAAAGATGAAAAAAAAGTATAAGTTATTTTCAATAATTTTATTGCTATCGTTTTTATTGACTTCAATACCACAAGAATTGTTTGCAAAATCTTACGCAGATAAAGAAATAAAAATCGACAAATATGAATTATCAGATGTATCACAACTTAAGAATATTAATTATGATTATAATCTTATGATGAGTGAAGACGAAATAGCAAAAGAAAGTTCTGTTCTTAAAGGAGCAAGAATTGAAGGAAATAAGGCGTATGAAATTCCGTTAATGAAAAAAGCTCAAGACGATTTAGCCGTATTGTCGCAAGATAGATGTATTAATTTACCATCTGCTATTAACAATTACAATCCTCAACAGTTTTTTTATATCGGTTCAATAGGAGTAAGAATTCAGCTTTTGAGAAAAGTTAATAGATTCATTGATCTAATGACGACAGAATATATCTATAAAATTCAAGAAGCTCATAATTTAGCTGCACAAACAGCTTTTGAATCGGTTATGGTTGCAATCAATCCTTTCAATGGGAAAAAGGATGTATTGGCAGCCATTGATAAGTTGGACAAAAATATTGAGAAAATAATAAGTCTTAGAGATTTGACTGCTAGTGATCAGGCAACTGTTTATGTAAAAAGATTGATGTACAAAAACATCGCTGAGGCGAGAAAATCTTCTAACAAATACTTTGATAAAGGCGACTATGGTGCAAAAGGAAAAGAAGAATTTATCCAAACCATTTTTAGAACGGAAGTTAATGAAATTAACAAAGAAGTTGGGAAAAACATTACTTTTGGACAGTTAATTGAATTAGATGCAAGACTAAAATCTGCAGCTTCTTCGGCATATCTATCCAAAGAGGTTTTAGCAAATCCTAACTGGTTAAATGGGACTGTTTTGGGCGAGATTAGTAAACAAAATGTCTTAAAATCAAAGTACAGATCATCTATTGATAAAAATGATTTTGATATGTGGCAAAATCTAGTTAAGAAAGTTGTAGATAAAAAAGTTGAAAAAAATCCAAGATACGATTCCATTTCAAACGCTATTTATGATTTATGGGATTTTAATGGAAAACTTATAGCTAAGTATCCAAATTCATTGAAAAGAGAAGAATTTGAAATAGATGGGTTATATATTCCATCATCTTATATAGAACCATATCAAGTAGCAAGTATAAAATGGATTGTATCGCCTACTTTTGATAAAGTTCCATCTGGAATGAAATCACAAAGTTCCAATATTATTATTGGATTTGCTGGTCAAAAAGCTCAATATGGAAGCTACAATAATTATGTAGTTGCTAGATCTTCATTACAAGACGAAGTGGTTACAACTAATATGGATGGCACTAATTCGGATCTTATTTATCCTGATTTCACAGATCCGGAAATATAGTTAATCTTAAATTTTATGGAGGATATTATGAAAAAGAAAATTTTAGCGATAATGTTAGCTATGTTGATGGTATTTAATGTAGCTGCACCAGTAATTGCAAGCGCTAATGAACAAACTGAACGTAGTTTAATTGAAGAATATCAAGAAATGATACCTCAACTTTCACAAAATGAAATGCTTAAGGGAGCTACTATTTTAGAAGAAAATAAAGTTAAAAATGTTCCTTTAATGAAAGCATATCAAGAAGATATCAAGACATTAGCTGAAGACAGAAGTTTTGATATTCCACCTGTAGCACAAAAATTTAATGAACAAACAATTTATGATTTAGATTCAATTGCACCAAGAATTAAACTTTTAGGTTTAACAGGAATATTTATTCATAGATGTTCTACAGAACTTCTATATAAAGTTCAAGAAGCTCACAGTAGAGCAGCTGGAGAAGTATTTGTAGCATTAGTAACAGCTTTTAACCCCTTTAATTCAGTAGAAGATATTGAAAAAGCTTGCGAAAAAATTTCAAGTGTTATGGATGAATTAAAACAATTCCCTGATTTAACTGCTGATGATTTTGCTACAATCTATTTAAAGAGAGTTTTTAATAAAAGCTTAGCTGACGCTAGAAAACTTCTTAACAACTACTACAGAGATGATTTGACAGAAGTTGGAGTTAAAGGTAAAAGAGAATTTGTAAGAAATTCACTTTCAAAAGAAATTGCTGATATTACTAAAGCATCAAATACTCAAATCCAAGTTAAAAACTTAATAGAATTAGATGCTAGACTTAAATCAGCTTGTAGCCAAGCTTTACTTGAACGTGATATCTATGCAAGTCCTAAGTGGTTAAGTGGAACAATAGATAAACAATTAAACGAAATCAGAAACATAAAAAATAAAGTAAACAGATATTTAACTTCTGAAGATAGAGCTAAATTCGATAAAGAATTAAGAAAAGCACAAGATGTTAGAAGAGCAAGAGACGTTTCTTATTCTAGAGCTGCTGAAGGAGTTTACATTTTAAGAGATTATGTAAATGAATTGAGAGCAAAATACCCTGAAGAATTTGAATCAATCTTAGCACTTCGTGAAGGTGAAACTATTCATTGGTCCGAATTTAATGTACAATCTGAATTACCAGATCCCGCAAGAATAGCTAAAATTATCTGGTTAAATAATCCATCTTTTGATTTCTTACCAGATGGTTTCAAACCAAAAGATTCAGAAGAAATCATTGTTGGATACGGTCATGATAACAACAAATTAGAATATGGATCTTATGAAACTTACAAAAATAATAGAGAAAAATTGAGAGCTTCTGAAGAAGTTATCAACCCAGATTTTGGTGATGAAAACTCAGACTCAAATAAAACATCTAATGATGGATATTTGATATTTGATTTTAATTAGTTATAAGGGGCAAATCTTATGATTTGCCCTCATTAACTAAACTTTATGTAGTAAATCTTCTTACAAATCTAAAAAAATATTTTAGGGTGTAAGAAGGTTTATTCACAAAAAAAGGAGTATTTTATGAACAAAAGGTTAAAAATATTTTCGATTATTCTTAGTGTTGCATTGGTGTTGCCTATGCAGCCATTATCAGCTAATAAACAATCAAACAATGATAATAGAACTAAAGATTTAATTGAGTTCAAACAAACAAATACAAGTGAAAAAAAAGATGATTTGAATTTGTACGAAAAAAGCATAGAAAATAACAATTTTAATGTTAATTCAAAAACATTAAAACAAGATCCATACAAAATTCATACAGATTATTCATCAATAGACAATAAGGTCGGTAAAACTATATTTCCTAGGACATTCTTTTTCAGAAGCATTAATGTTGCAGACAATCCAAAATATGATTTAAGGGATATTGGTAAGGTTACAAGTGTAAAAGATCAAGGTCCAAATGGTTCCTGCTGGGCTTTTGCAACTTTTGGATCTGCAGAATCTATATTAATGCCAGATGAAAGAATGGATTTTTCTGAAAAACACATGAGAAATACTCACGGATTTGATTGGGGTCCAAGTGATGGCGGAACTAGAACAGTATCTTCTGCTTATTTGGCTAGAAGATCGGGTCCTGTTCTTGAAAAAGATGACCCTTATGATATTTATGGATCAGATTCTCCAGAAAATTTACCTATAGCAAAAGAGTTAACACAAGCTATATTTTTACCAGACAGAAGAGATTCCAACGATAATAATTTGATTAAATCCATGATAACAAAATACGGTGGAGTGTATTCAGCGGTTATGGGTGGGGATGAATATCTTAACAAAAAAACAATGGCACATTATTATTCAGGTGCTCAAGTTCCAAATCACGCTATAACAATTGTTGGATGGGATGATAATTACAGTAAGAAAAATTTCAAGACTACTCCACAAGGAGACGGTGCATGGATTTGCAAAAACTCTTGGGGTACTGGATGGGGAACTCAAGGTGGATATTATTATGTGTCTTACTATGATAAAAATATAGGAACACAAAATTCTCAATATATTTTAAAAGATTTGAATGAAAATGAAAAGATTTGGCAATACGATAAGTTAGGAATGACAAGTCAAGTTGGTCTTGGAGAAGAATCGTATTATGCGAACGTGTTTGGTCCAGTAAAAGAAGATACCTATCTTTCAAGTGTCGGGTTATGGACTTCTGCTAATAATGCTGAATACGAAGTTTTCGTAAATACAAACGTAGATAAAAATGGAGGACTTTCACAAAAAAATAGCGTAAAACAAGGCAAGATGCAATTTGCTGGATATGAAAAAGTGAAGGTAGACGACACTCTTATTTCAAAAGGCTCAAAGTTTGCTGTTATTGTCAGAATGAAAACTCCTGGATACAAATATCCAATTCCAATTGAAAGACCTATCAAGGGATTTTCTTCGAAAACAACAGCAGAAACTGGACAATCTTTTGTAAGTAAAGATGGTGAAAAATGGACTGATTTAACCGATCAAATCAAAAACGCCAATGTTTCATTAAAAGCATTTACAATAGATGGAGAGCACATTAATGGTAACAATGAAAATGAAAATAAAATAGAAAGCATTAAATTCAAAGAAAAAGAAAAACTTCTCAAAATCGGAGAAGCTGTAACACTAGGAGTTGATTTATTACCTAAAACTGCAATAACTGAGGATTTGAAATGGGAAAGCTCTGATAAGACAGTTTGTGATATTGACAATACAGGAAAAGTTAAAGCTGTTGGATATGGAGAATGTATAATTACTGCAAAATCAAAACATTCTTATAGAGTTTTTGATACTATGAGAATCAGAGTTGATGAATCAAACGCACAGTTTAAAGCTAATATTTCATCAGATAAGCAAAGTTACATTCAAGGAGAACAAGTTGGTATTAATATAGCACTTAAAGACCAAAATGAAAACCAAATCGTAAATAAAGGTATTGAATGCGAAATAGTTACATCTCATGATCAAAACTTCAAATACAATTTGAAAACAAATTTAACAGGAGAAGCTAATTTTAATGTTAAACTTGCAAATACTGCAGCTATTGGTAAGTATAAGGTAAATGTTTATTATAAAAATAAATTAATTGGCATTAACACTTTCAATGTTGAAAGCAAAGATTTTGTGCCAACAGTTGAAAATCCACTTTTTGTTGAAAACAAACTAGACAAAGACAAAATCAAACCAAATACTCAAGTAAAATTAGTATCAACAGTTACTAATAAATACGCAGAAATTAAAAGATATGCTAAGGTGAATGCAACCATTACATCTCCATCTCAAAAAGAATACACTAAATCATTGTACACAGATAAACAAGGACAAGCTATATTTGATTTGGAAAAGGAAATGTTCAATGAAGAAGGCGTTTATAAAATAAAAGTTAATGCAAGTTTGAGTGGTTTTGATGATTTTACTGAAACACTAGATTTACATGTAGATAGAAATACAACCGAAATGAAAAATTTAGATCTACAAATGAATTTGTCTAAAAAAACTTTCATGGTTAAAACAGAACCTGTAAATGTCGATTTTGTAGTAAATAATGAAAATAAACCTATTTCTGATGCGAATATTAGATTGACCATAACTGATCCAAATCAAAAATCTTATGATGTTAATTTGAAAACAGATAAAGATGGGAAATCTAACTTCTCCATGAATTTGTCAGAAAGAAATGTAATGGGAACTTATAAAATAGAAGCCGTTGCCTACAAAGAAGGATACTACGATGTAGAAAAAAGCGATTCATTCTTTGCCAAGAAAGATGGAAAATACTTGAATATTTCTTTTGAATCTGCAAAGAAAGTTTACAAACTCAATGAATCAGCTTATATTAAAATCCAAATCAAAGATGAAAACAACAATCCAATGAGAAATTCATCGGTTGATATTACAATCTTGGATCCGAACCAACAAGAAACTAAAATCAGAAAAGTAAGTGACTATCAAGGATATGTATTCATTTACATGACACCAAAAGCTTACACTTCAAAAGGGGAATATTCTATAAAAGCTGTAGCAGATTACTACAATTACCCTTCATCATCCGCAAATTATAGGATAAAGTTTGGAGAAGACGAAGATTATAAAGGGATTTCAGTAAATGCCAAAAATAGAAAAGAACAATATTTTGTAGATGAGGTTGCTGAAATTGATTTTAAAACAGTAGACGAATATGGAAATAGTGTCAACAATGCAGAAGTTAATATTTCTGTAAAAACTCCTGATGGTAAAGTGATAATTGATAGAACAACAACAGATGACAAATCAATTGGTAGTTGGATATATAAATTGAAATTGGCTGCCGGTAAGTACGATGTGACATTGAAAGCTCAAAAATCCAATTACAAATCATTATCTCAAACAATCAGTTTTACCGTAGTTGAAAGGCCGAAACTTAAAAAGTTTAGCACAACAATAATGTCAGATAAGAAAATATATGAAGCGACTAAGAATGCAGTTATAAAACTAAACTTGAAGGATGAAAAAGGAAATAACTTTTCAAATGTAGATGTCAAAGTTAGAGAAATATCTCCAAATTCAAAGAAAGAATCAAACGTTAAAACGGATGAGCAAGGAAATATAGAATTAAATGTAAATACAGAAACTCAAGGAAAATATGAATTGTACTTTGATTTGTCTAAAGAAAATTACGAAAAAACGACAAAAAGATTTGTATTTTATTCTATTACTAATCAAATTCCTAAGACAAATGATAGTTTCTTTGATGCTAAGAATGCTACCGATGTAACGAAATATTTGAAAACTCAAAAACCTTTCATATTAGATGTAAGATCCAAAGCAAGTTTTGAAAGAAGTCATATTGACAATTCATTTAACATGGATTTAAATGATACTGATTTTGATGATTTTATGAATGCTTTGGATAAAACTACAAATCTATTTGTAATAAGTAACTTAGAATCAGAATCTAAAATCAAACAATTGAAAGATAAGGGTTTTAAATCTGTAGCTTATATTAAAGAAGGTATGCAAAAATACATCGAAGTGTCAGGATTAGAAAACAAAGATTACAACAAAAATCTTAGATTAGATATAATTCGTGACAAATCTGTATACAATTCAAAAAATGAGATAACTTTTGATGTTAAAACTACTGACTCAAACTACAATTATATAGCAAAGTCGAATGTAAAATACAAATTACTTGACTTAGCAGGAACTGAAATAAACAGTGGGGAACTACAAACTAATAACATCGGACAAGAAAAATTAAAAATCAAGCTTTCTGATAATATATATCCAGGAACTTACAAAATAATAGCAGAAGCTAACAAAGATGGATACTACAAAGATTGTTCATTTACTAAATTTGATATTTCAAACAAAGATGTAAATGATGATTTTATCAACTACGATGATGCCAATAAATCTTCATATTTTGCTCATTTGAAAGATGATAAAGAAAGCAAAGATTTATTAAAAAATATTTACGGTAAAAATCTCTTAGGTTATTCTGTTAATGACCTGAACGATAAATCAAAACTTCTCAATGATGTCGTTGATTTAAAGAAACCAAGCATTGTGTTGTTTGATAATAACAAAGCTAAGTTGGAAGATTTTGCAAATAAATCACACGAAACATATAATTTTGTGAGAATAACATCAGAAAATGATAAAAAGAATTTACAAGAAAAAAATCTTAGAAGATTGATATCAACAAGTTTCATTGATACAGATAATGATATTAGAAATTCCAAATTATCATTGACTCAAGGTATTAAAATACTGGTATTAGATGAAGAGGGTAGAGTTGTAAATTTAATAAATCAAAAAGATTTTAATAATATTAAAACTATATTAGCAAAACAAAATATCAAAATTGAAGATAAAATAGTAGACCCTAATGTAGAATTAAAAACAAATCAAAAAGCAAACATTAATATAACATCGCCAAACACAACAGTTAAGAGAAAAGACGTTGTTCAAATTAATGTTGAACTAAAAAATGAAGACACAAAAGAGTATTTGGCTAATAGAAATATTAAATACACTTTGCAAGATCCTTTTGGTAGAACTGTATCATACAACAGGCAAACAGATAAAAATGGTAGACATATACTAAAAATTGGTACAAATGATAAAACTACCTTGGGAAAATATAGTGTCAAAGTAGAATTGTTAGATGCTGAATACCAAAATGCATTCAAATTTATCGAATATCAAGTTGTAAGCCAAAACACTCCTGATTTACTTCAAATGAAAGCTTTGATTAAAACTGATAAGGAAAAATACGAGCTTGGAGATAGTATTAATTTGGAATTGGTTGTATCAGATTTGAATGATTCAAAGCTAGATAAAGCACAAGGACAAGTTATACTAGAAGATTCAAATCAAAAACAATTATTCAATAAGAGTGCAGTATCGGATAATTCTGGAAAAATTAATCTGTCCTTCATCACTAATGACAGTAACGTATTGGGACAATATACTTTAAAAATCAAAATTTCAAGAGAAGGATTTAAAGATTACAACAAAGAAATTTCAATTCAAATAGGTGATAAGCCATCTAAACCAGATGAAAAACCAGATGAAAAACCAGACAAAAAACCAGACAAAAAACCAGACGAAAAACCAGAAAATCCTATTGATGTTGAAATAAAGGAACAAAACTTCCCGTTATCGTTTGAACAAGCTTATGCACTTGGATTTTTCGATGCAACTGATAACTTAACAATGATCAATGTAAAATCCAAATATGGGTTCAATTACAGCAATTTTGTATTATACGATAAGAATAACAAACCAATTAAAATACAAGATTTGATAGATAACAAAAGACCTACAATTTTCTTGATGGGAGATAGAGTCGATTCTCAATCACTTAAAATGTTTGAAAATTCTTCGAATATAAATGACAAAGCATTTAATTTTGTCAATGTTATTACCAATGGAAATCAAAAAGACTTGGAACAAATAGGCAAAGGCAAACTATATTCGGATTTATTTATGAGAGGTAATTCGTTGAATGGACAATTTAGATCGAATAAAAATCAAGTAGTTATTTTGGATAAAAATGGAAGTTTATTAAATGTATTCCCATACAAATCAAACTACGAACTTTTGAGAAGATTTAACATGTCTAATGGATATTACGCAGACAATAAAAACTTCAAACAATTGAGCTTAGACAAGTTCAAATCAAGTTATCCGATTTCTCTTGAACAAAGAAAAAACAGAAAAGATTACGAAAAATTGTCAGAAAATGAAGCTAAGTTCAGTTCACAATACGCTAAGGATCTTTCTAGGATTAAACTGATAGACAAAGACAACAAACCTAAATCATTAGATGAAATTTCTAAAAAAGATATTAAAATACTTCTGATTGGAGATTACAGAAAAGAAGATACTATTAAAATGTGGGAAAATTCTAAGTATATTAAGGAAGGAAACTACGATTTAATAAATGTATCTTATTTGGGGGCACAAGCTGACATCAATAAAAAGAAAGAAAGATTTGAAAGTTTGGAAAATGTTAAGAAAGAAATCTATGTTACTGGAGCATATAATTCATTGATACAAGTTCCAAAACCAACAATAGTTGCTATTGATAAAAATCAAAACTATATGTTTACAAAAGAATACAATTCAAACGAAGATATCAAGTATGTTTTGGATAGAACTGTCAATACTTTCGCAAGCAATGAAACAATAACAGATTCATTTAAACCTATTGAAGATCTTAAAATCTTGGAAGAACTTCCGAAAGAAAAAGATCCAAATAGAATTGTTCCAATGACCTATTCTCAAAGAAAAGAAAGAGGAGATTACAGGATATTTGAACCGAACGAAAAAGAAGTTAATGAAAAATACTACGGACGAGATATGAATATGTATTTAATGAAAGACATCAATTCAAATCAAAAATATATAAAAGAATTCTTGAACAAAAAAGTAAACGTAATGTTAGTAGGATCTCCAGAAGATAAAAACTCTAGAATAATGTGGAAGAATTCATCGTATTTGAATTTGGAGAAAATCAATCTAATAAAGATTTCCAATTACAAAGACGAAAATGTTTTGAAGAATATGTTTAACTCTTATGATATGAATGATGTCAAAACAAACTTCTACTGTGGTGGAGAAAAATTTGATTTTGATAAGTCGGTTTCAAGCCCATATGTTCTCATTACAGATGAAAACGGAAGAATGCTATTTGTGAAAAAATACATTTCCAACCAAGATATTGAGGATTTAGTGAACAGATCATTACAAACAAAATACACTGAAAACTCAGTTGGAGATGATATGTTACCAATTCAAAACGAAAAAATATCATTAGACAATAAAAATCATGAGCCAAAAATAATTGAAAATGTCCAAGGAGTTGACCCAGATGAAAATGTAGCGTTGACATTTATGCAAAGGGAAAGTAGAGGTGACTACAAGGAACTTAACGATAATGAGAAGAAATTCAATAAATTATATTATGGACGTGATATAAAAAATTATAGGTTTTTAAAAAATGATAAAACTTCTGAAAAAATTTCTGAGTTACAAGATGAAAATCTTACAATACTTTTGTTAGGTAATTACAAAGAAAATAGTTCATTAAAAATGTGGCAAGAAGTCAGTAGAATACAAAGCGATGAATTTTCTATCAAAAACATGAACACTATCGGTAATATCAATGTTATAAATGATACGATTAGTTCTAAAAAATTGGATATATCTGAAATATACACAAATGCTAATTCGATATTTTATTTAAACAATAGAAGAAATAATACAATTGTAGCAATTGATAAGAATTCCAAAGTTATTTTCATTAAAGATTACAATGACATGAACGACATCAAGTATGTATTGGATAGAACTTTAAAAACACAATTTTCAAAAGATGTCCTCAACATAAAAGTTCCTGAAGTCTTAGATGTTGATTTGAGTGACAAGTAATTAAAAAAAAGTCTTTCGCACTTAAAAGTGTGGAAGACTTTTTTATGAAAATCTTTTTGAAAATATATATAAAAAACAGATTAATATTTTTTAATAATAGATTGAAAAATAAAAAATAGGGTATGAATTAAATAAGAATAATTTGAAAGGAGACTTAAAAATGAAAAAAATTTTATTTGTCATTATGATTGCATGTTTGACAGTGGTTGGTACAATAAATGCAAACGTTTCATCAGCTGTTAGTTCGGCAAGTTATTATGAATTAGAAAATGTTGAAGAGAATGAATACGGTGAGAATTTTACTTTTGAAAGAGGAAAATGTCCTGTACATTTGAACTATGAAGATGTGTACAATGATGGACATAGTGGACAGTTATACAGACAGAGATTAATAACGATCGACGTGACAAATAATACAGAGACCTGGTATTATTCGGGAGAAATTAGCAAATAAAATTATTGAAATTCAATGAAAGGAGACAATATGTTTGAACTGAAAAAACTTTACAAGTCGTTAATTTTTCCTTTTGTAGTTATTATTTTTTGTGTGTATTCTCTTGTAACATTAAACAGCATAAAATATGAATATACTGATCAAGATTATGCATATTTTATACAAACTAGGAATAATTTTGAAAACACAATGATGGAGTCTTTTGCATTCTCAAAGTCTTCGGAAAACAAAGAAGAACAGCAGAAATATTTGGATTATAGCAAGATGAATTTTAATTCTTTGCAATACATAAAACCTTTGCAATACGATGTGAGTATGTTGATGGAAGAGACAAAAGCTGCAAAGTATTCTTCAAAGACAGAGCATAATTTCTACAATGAATTATTGAACCAATATGATGAGATAAAATCATTCAAACAACAAAACAACTTAAACAAGTTGGAGATGGATATAATGTTTAGAGAATTAGATCCTTATTTTAACTTGATTCGTGATGAAATTAACAGATATGGATTCTACACTACATCCAATAATTTTAGTTTTTTCAAATCTTTTGGTTTCCTAATGGAAAATGTCATGAATGATATTTTCTTGTGTGTGATTTTTCTGATAGCTATATTTGCTAATGAGATGAATTTCAAAAGTCTAAAATTAGACACTATTTCAGTTAGTTCCAAAAAATTAGTATTTGCAAGGCTTGTAAAGTATGTCGTATTCTTTGCGGTTGTAAGCTTATCAATGATTGTGGGCAATATTATTTATTCTGTAGTCAATGGATTTCCAATGGGAAGCGCGAACGATATGATATTGAAAACTGTAACAAACTTAAAGACCGATTCGCTTATAACCATGAATGTAAACTCAGTGGTACTTACTTTAAAATACATAGGTACGGGGTTTTTAATTTATAGCATTGCGATGATTTTGTATGAGATTTTCAGAAGGTACATGAAACAAAGTCTATCAATTATTGTTGTTTTATCAATTTATTGGATAATTTCTTTTATTTCAAGAAAATATGATCTATCGTTTAGCTTAAATAGTTTTCATAATTTTGGTATTGTTTCAATAGCTGTTCCAATTGTATTAGCACTATTTATTGTATGTTTAATACTAGTTAACAATAACAGATACAAGTTGATTTATTATAATTTTTCTAAAACATACTCCCAAGTCGATATCAAAAATATCTTGCAATTAGATTTTGCTAAAATTATGAGAAGCAAATTATATAAGTATTTTTGTGTACTAACTGTAGCGGTAGTTGTGTTATTCTGTTTCAATACGATAAAATTCAAAAACATAAAATCAAGGGATGATTTGCAAACTATTGACAACAGTATTGATGTTGCAAAGATTAACGTTCACAACAATCCAAAAGACAAAGGATTCAAGCAAACACTAATTAATTTGGAAAATTTCAAAAAATCTTATGTTAACAGAGCTGACAATCCAGAAGAATATTACAGTAATATGCTACTTTACCTGAATTCTAAGTGGGGATTTGATGTGGATTGGATAGATCCGAGTGCTTCTCGCTCTAATGAGAACAGGGTGCATTATTTTATTGATAACCAGTTAAAACCCGATTCAAGTTATCAGATTGTTAGCAATGAGATTGAACAAAGTTTATTATCTAATAAAAAACTAAGCTTGTATAAAACAAAACAACATGCTCCTACTGAACAAAAAGGACTTATAGGCAATGTAATATCTATGTATGAAAATGGGATTATTCCAGCCTTTACGTTGATTATTTGCTTGATATTTACTCTTGAGTTTAAAAAGGAAAGGTCCAATGGAACTTTGAAGTTAGCTTTTTTGAATGAATGGAAAAAAGATGTCTGGAAATCAAAGCAGATTAATTCGTTTGTACTATCTGCCGGAATGTATATTGTGATTTTGGCAATTAGTATGATAATTGGATTGTTTAACGGAGGACTTGGTGAGAAGTTGTATCCAGTGTTCTGCTACGACTACAGTTATAACGGTGTAGTAGAGGGCGTGTTCAGGGCATCTAGTGGTTTCATATTGCCAATGATTTTAATAAATATTTTGATAATTTTACTTGTGGTTAGTTTTTCAAATATGATGACCACATTCATCAAGAATGAAACTGTGAATATAATTGCTACAACTTTCTTGATTGTTTTGGGAATAATTGTTAGCTATTTTGGAACTTTGGGTAAGTTTTTCCTATTAAATCCATTTAGTTCTTTGGATAGTTTGATGATATTGAAAGGCGGATACAATTATTTGAATGAGTTTAGTTTTTCTAATCCGATATATAATGTGATAATGATTGTATTTTATATTATAGTGTTTAATTTGATATCAATGAAAAGAATGAAGGGGGATATTAATGCTTGAGATTAAAGGTCTGAACAAATCTTACGGTGAAAACGAAGTATTAAAGGATTTGAATTTGAAATTAGATAAACCTGGTATTTACGCGTTAGTTGGACCAAATGGTATTGGTAAGACTACTCTTATGGATATAATTTCTGATTTGACGAAGTACGATTCAGGTGAGATTAAGGTTAATGATATAGATAATAAAAATCCGGAGATTTTCAAGTATTTATCCTATGCAAGAAGCTTGGATATGCTGTATGATAACTTGACAGGGTTGGATCATTTTATTTTCGCAAAGAACTCACGTCATGTTTCTGATGAAAAGTTTGAAGAAGTGTTGAATATTTTTAAGGTTCATAATTTTATGAAGAGAAAAGTTAGCACTTATTCTCTGGGTCAAAAGCAAAAAACTTTGTTGACGTATTTTTTCATGGGGGATTATGATATCTACATTATGGACGAGCCTGTAACTGGATTGGATCCTACTAGCGTTATTTTGCTTAGAAATTATCTTCTTAAATTAAAAGATGATGGCAAGATAGTTGTGTTGTCATCTCATACTTTGTCAGAAGTGGACAAGTTAACAGACGATGTAATGTTTCTGGTGGATAAAAAAATAGCGTTTGAGAATTTATCTGAGATTTCAAAGGAACAATACAAGGTTGTAACATCCGATAGTGAAAACCAAAGGGTCGTCAATATTCTGGCTAAGAATGATTTGGACGATTCTTTGAAGAAATTTATGGCTGATGGTTTAATCATCGATTCGATTGAAAAATCAGATTATACTACAGAGGACAGATACATTGAATTGTACACAAAATAATTTGATTTTTTGCTAAATAAATAGTATTGTGGTATAGGTAAGTGATTTCATTTACCTATATTTTTATGTGAAAAAGGTGGTTTTTTGGTAAATTATACGCAGTTATATCTGACGATTATCAATTTATTCTGTTTGATTTTTGTTGGGTTTTTGCTTAGAAAATTCAAGATAGTAGATGAAAATACGATGACTGGACTTAACAAGCTGATTTTTAATGTACTTTTTCCAGTTAAAATTATGATGAGTTTTTATAATGTGGAGTTTGGAAATGATTTGAGCTTGAAATATTTTGTGTACTTGAATGTTATGTTTTTGTTTCACATTTTTCTGACATTTTATTTTTCAAAAATCACTAACGAAGATAAGTCTGTCGCTGTTTTGGAAGCTAATGGAATGAGTAGGGGTAATTTTATAATAATGTCGTTTCCTATTTTGAGTGTTTTATTCGGAGATAAGGGAATTGTGATGGCTGGAGCTATCACTGGTATTAGTCAGTTTTTCTATAATTTTTATACGGTGAGCATGTACGAAAGTCTTGTTGGAGAGAATAATTCTAACAAAACTTTATTGATTAATGTATTCAAGACTCCGTTGATGATTGGACTTTTCGTTGGAATTTTCTTGTATGTAACTAAAATTAACATATTTTTCTTGGAAACTTCTCTTAAGAGTTTGGGGGATATTGCGGGAACTTTGGCTTTGGTGACTATGGGGTATGGTTTGAATTTTAGAATTGATTTCAAGGAAATTAAATCAATTTTAAAGGTATCTGTGGTGAAGCTTTTGGTTCTTCCTTTGACAGGATTATTTATTGGAAAAATTTTCGGCTTGTCTGAAATTCAAAAGGTTGTTGCGTTGATTTTATTTGGTGCTCCTACGGCTGTTAATACTTATGTTTTTGCTAAAAGATATCGTCAAGATGATTCATTGGCAGGGTATTATGTTGTGAGTACTACAATTTTGTATTTATTCACTTTATTACTTTTAATTAAGCTGATTTAGATTGCTTTTTGTTTTTTTAAATGAGATAATATAAGATGTAAAAACTAAATAAGGAGGTAATATATGGATAAAAAGATTGCAGGTTTAAAATTACCGTATTTTATAATCGCATTAGTAATAATCGTTTTATCATTTATATTTGATGTTCTACCAAATGGCATGGTTGGAGCATTTTTGTTTTTGATTGTATTTGGGGAATTATTAAACCTAATCGGAAATCACACACCAATTATTAAGACATATTTGGGCGGTGGAGCTATTGTATCTATATTTGTTGGTGCGGCTATAACTTATTATAAATGGTTACCAGCTGAATCCATCAAAAGTATAAATACTTTTATGACTAAGGGAGGATTCCTTGATTTCTACATCGCAGCTTTAATCACGGGTTCAATTCTTGGTATGAATAGAAAGTTGCTTATCAAAGCGGCTATTAGATATTTACCATGTATTTTGGGTTCTGTAATTGTTGCACTACTTTTAGTAGGTGGTGTAGGTTTGTTGTTCGGAAAGAGTGTAGGTGAATCTATCGCATACATCGGTATCCCAATTATGGGTGGTGGAATGGGAGCAGGTGCTGTACCTATTTCAAAAGTTTTCGAATCAGCATTGAACATTCCATCCGAAACTATTTTGAGTAAACTTGTTCCAGCGGTTGCATTGGGAAATGCTATGGCAATCGTTGCAGGTGGTCTTTTAAATAGCTTAGGAAAAGTAAAACCAAGTTTAACTGGTAATGGTCAATTAGTTAGAAGTGACGACGATAGTTTGAAAGCTGAAAAGAAAGAAAATATAATCTTAGAAGATGTTAAAGATTATGGCGCAGGAATTGTAATTGCAACAGCATTTTTCACATTTGGTGCAATATTAGCATTTTTGTTCGAAAAAATCGGTATCAAAATCCACTCTTATGCTTGGATGATTATTTCTGTAGTTATCGTTAAGGCAGCAGGAATTGTTCCTGAAAAAATCGAACATGTTGCTGAAGGTTGGTACAATTTCGTAGCCAAAAACTTTACTGCAGCACTTATGCTTGGTATTGGTATGGCATACACTAATTTGGGACAAATTTTCGATGCATTTACACCAAGTTATGTGATTCTTGTCCTAGCAGTTATCATAGGAGCTATCATTGGTGCAGGTATCGTCGGATATTTCGTAGGATTCTATCCAATCGAAACAGCATTGACTGCCGGATTGTGCATGGCTAACATGGGCGGTACTGGCGATGTTGCTGTTCTTACGGCTGCAGATAGAATGGAATTGATGCCATTTGCACAAATATCTTCTCGTTTGGGAGGAGCGTTAATAATTTTATTGGCATCTGTTTTAGTTCCAATATTTTTCTAAATTAATTGAGGTATTTTAAATAATACCTCTTTTTGTTTGGAATAGTTGGGCTTTAGTGTTAAAATTATATTGTAATAATGTTATTCAACAATTTTGTTGAAAGTTATATGAAAATTTATGAGGTGAAAAATGAATATCGAAGAAATCAAACAAAAAGCTCTTGAACTTCACGAAAAAAATCAAGGAAAATTAGAAGTAGTATCTAAAGTAAAAGTTAATGACGCTATGGATTTGGCGTTGGCTTACACTCCAGGTGTTGCTGAACCTTGCAAGAAAATTCACGAAGACAATTCATTAGCATATAAATATACAAATAAAGGAAATATGGTTGCAGTTGTAACTGATGGTTCTGCAGTTTTAGGTTTGGGAAATATCGGTGGAATTGCTGGTATGCCTGTTATGGAAGGTAAATCAGTTTTATTCAAAGAATTTGGTAATGTTGATGCGTTCCCAATTTGCTTGAATACACAAGACACTGAAGAAATTATTAGAACTGTGAAAGCAATTTCTCCTTCATTCGGTGGAATTAATCTCGAAGATATTGCAGCTCCAAGATGTTTTGAAATCGAAAAAAGATTAATTGAAGAATTAGATATTCCAGTATTCCACGACGACCAACACGGTACTGCTGTTATCGTATTATCAGCAGTTATCAATGCGTTGAGAATCGTTAAGAAAGATATTTCTGATGTCAAAATCGTAATCAGCGGTGCAGGTGCTGCAGGTATTGCAATTTCTAACTTGTTAACATTAGCTGGTGCTAAGAATAATTTAATCTTAAATAGCCGTGGAATTATCGATCCTGATGATGAAAAACTTGACGAAGCTAGAAGAGAAATCGCTAGAACAACTAACCCTAATAAAGTTAAAGGCGATTTGAAAACTGCTATGGAAAATGCAGATATTTTCATCGGAGTTTCTGCTCCTGGAATCTTAACAAAAGAAATGGTATCTTCAATGAACAAAGATGCTATTGTTTTAGCAATGGCTAATCCAGTTCCAGAAATCTATCCTGACGAAGCAAAAGAAGCTGGTGCAAGAGTTGTTGGAACAGGTAGAAGTGATTATCCTAACCAAGTTAACAATGTATTGGTATTTCCTGGAGTATTCAGAGGTGCATTGGACGCAAAAGCTGACAGAATTACTGACGATATGAAATTATCAGCAGCTTATGCTATTGCTCACATGGTTGAACAACCAACAGAAGAAAGAATTTTACCAGAAGCATTTAACAAGGATGTTGCAAGAAATGTTGCAAACGCAGTTAAAAAATCTTGGGAAGAAAAGAAAGTTATTAAATAGGAGAAAATTATGATAGATATAGTTGATAGATTTATTGAATACGCTAAGATTTACACTACAAGTGATGAATCAAGCGAAACATGTCCATCAACAGCTAGACAAAAAGATTTGGGTAATCTTTTGGTTAAGCAACTAAAAGAAATGGGAATCGACAATGCGCACATGGATGAAAATGGATATGTGTATGCATCATTAGAATCCAACTTGGATAGAGAATCGAAATCTATAGGATTCATTTCTCATATGGATACTGCCCCTGATATGTCAGGGGAAAATGTAAAACCACAAATTTTGGAATACAAGGGTGGAGACATCAAATTATCCGATACTGTCACTACAACTGTGGAAGATTTTCCATTTTTAAAAGATTTGGTAGGTCAAACTTTAATCCATACAGACGGAACTACACTTTTGGGTGCTGACGATAAATCTGGTATCGCGATTATAATGGATGCTGTGAATAAATTATGCGAAAACAAAGATATTAAGCATCCAACAATTAAAATTGGATTTACTCCTGATGAAGAAATAGGCAGAGGAGCTGATTTGTTCGATGTAGAAAAATTCGGCGCTGATTTTGCATATACTTTGGATGGTGGTCCAATTGGAGAATTGGAATACGAAAACTTCAACGCTGCTGGTGCGACAATAACTATTCACGGTAAAAATGTTCACCCTGGTAGCGCAAAAAATACTATGATTAATTCACAATTAATCGGTATGGAATTATTCAATGAACTTCCAGTAGCTCAAAGACCAGAACATACTGAACATTACGAAGGATTTTATTTGTTGACATCATTCGAAGGGTCTGTTGAAAATACTGTTATGAAATTCATAATCAGAGATCACGACAAGAAAAAATTCGAAGAAAAGAAATCTTATTTGGAAAAATTAGTAGAATTCTTGAATGTGAAATACAACAACGCTATCGAATTAGACATGAAAGATAGCTATTACAACATGAAAGAAAAAATAGAACCTGTAATGGAAATTGTGGATTTGGCTTACAAATCAATGGAAGATTTGGGAATAAAACCATTAGTTCAACCAATCAGAGGTGGTACTGATGGAGCACAATTATCATACAAAGGACTTCCATGCCCGAACATTTTCACTGGTGGATATGCTTTCCACGGAAAGCACGAATTATTATCTATCGACCAAATGAAAAAAGCATCGGATTTGGTTTTGAAAATAATAGAAAATTATTCAAAATAAAATATCAAGTAGCTTCTAGTAAATCTGGAAGCTATTTTTTATTGAAAAATGTTCCCAACAAAAATAAATTTTGCTATAATCTAATTAGGAGGGAAATATGAAAAACGATGTTTTAATAGACGATCAAAAGAAAAAATCACTTACAGTGACCAATCTGATTTGGATGGGATTCACAGTTGTATGGGGTTTTGGAAATGTTGTTAATAACTACGCTAACCAAGGTTTGACAGTTATTACAAGTTGGATATTCATAATGGCTTTGTATTTTATTCCTTATTCATTGATGGTTGGAGAACTTGGATCAACTTTCAAAGAAGGACAATCAGGACTTAGCTATTGGATAAAACAAACAATGGGACCATTACTAGCTTATTTGTCCGGCTGGACTTATTGGGTAGTACATATCCCATATTTAGCACAAAAACCACAAAATTTAATGGTTGCAGGTTCATGGGCGATTTTTAGAAATCCTAAAATGGTAAAATCTTTAAATCCAATTGTACTACAAGCATTAGTGCTAATAATATTTTTATTATTTGTACTTTTAGCTGCAAATGGTATTAAATCTATAAAAGTTTTAGGTTCAATTGCCGGTACTGCAAGTTTTGTGATGGGTATTTTATTTATTTTATTAATGTTGGCAGCTCCTGCATTAAGAGGAGTAGAAGTCGCATCTCCAAACATGACGAGCATAAAAACTTATCTGCCTAATTTTAACTTGCATTATTTAACGACGATATCCATGTTAGTGTTTGCCGTAGGTGGTTGTGAAAAAATCTCACCATATGTAAATGATACACAAGATGCAGGTAAAAATTTCCCAAAAGCTATGTTAATTATGGCTTTGATGGTAACTGTATCTGCGATTTTGGGTTCAGTTGCAATGGGAATGATGTTTGACACAACAAATGTTGCAAACGACTTAAAAATGAATGGTGCTTACTATGCATTTGAAAAATTGGGACAATATTATGGGATAGGTTCATCACTTGTTATCATATATGCATTGACAAACTTCGCTGGACAAGCAGCAGCTTTGGTTATGAGTA
Source organism: Finegoldia magna (assembly GCF_018371055.1). Classification (GTDB taxonomy): domain Bacteria; phylum Bacillota; class Clostridia; order Tissierellales; family Peptoniphilaceae; genus Finegoldia; species Finegoldia magna_I. Next base: position 20,916 of record NZ_JAGYZD010000002.1, read on the forward strand.
TCGACGCGCCGCTTAAACTTTTATTGAGTGAAGCTGATGCAAAATACGTTCCAAACTTCTTGAGAAAAATCAACGACAAAAAAGTTCCAGTTGGTGGATATAAACTAACTACAATTTTGGTTAGTATTTTGATTATTATTCCAGCATTGGGAATTGGAAACTCAAATGAATTGTACAACTGGTTGTTGGATTTAAACTCAATAGTAATGCCAATGCGTTATATGTGGGTATTTGCAGCATATTTTGCATTAAAACACTACTTACATGAAAAACAAGGCGTAGAATATAAATTCACAAAATCAAAATCATTCGGTAAATTTATCGCTGGTTGGTGTTTTGTATTTACAGCATTTGCATGTATATTAGGTATGATTCCAAAAGAAGGGGAACCATTTACAAGTCAATGGAATTTCAAATTGATGCTTAACATTTTGACTCCAGTCGTATTGTTGGGATTGGGACTAATATTACCATCAATTGCTAAAAAAGAACAAGCTAAAAATAATTAAGACTTAAATTATTTCATAAAAAAATAAATAACATGCGCTAGTCGGTTGTCTAAAGATAGCCGACTATTTTTGTGATATAATATAGACTGATTAAAATCAAGGAGTGGTTATGTTTACATTAAGAGATTTCAAAAGTCCAGAAACATTGGATGAAGCTTATGAATTATTGATGAAATCAAAAATGAATAAAATTTTGGGTGGATGTCATTTTCTTAAAGCTGGCAGTCGTTCATACAATGTTGGGATTGATTTGTCAAAATTAGATTTAAATTACATAAAAGTTGAAGACGATGAAATAAAGATCGGAGCAACTACTACATACAGAGATTTGGAATACAATGATTTCTTTAAAGAATTTTGTGACGGAATTATTCCTAAATCTTTGAAAAGAATTGTGTCAACTCAACTAAGAAACACTGCGCAAGTTGGAGCAAGTGTGTTTTCACGATATGCATTTTCTGATTTTTTGCCGGTATTGTTATTATTAGATGCAAAAGTTAGACTTTACAATAATGGTGTAATGAGTGTTGAAGAATTTCTGAATTCAGATATCAAAAAGGATATTTTGGTAGAAGTAATAATTCCAAATAAAGATATTCATTGCGTACAAATCGTTCAAAGACTTTGCTGCAAGGATTTTCCGATTGCCATTGTAAGTGTTTCTAAAATCGATGATAAATACAAGGTAGTATTTGGAGCGAGACCTCAAAAAGCGATGGTAATGAGAGGTGTTTCTGATGAGATTAATGCTAATGGATTCGATAGAGAAAAGACATTGGAATTAATAGATGAGTATATAGGGTCAAATAACAAAGCGAAGAAAAAATACAGAAAACTTTTATTTGTTGGATTATTGGAAAAAGCGTTAGGTGAATTGCAATGATTATAGAATTAAATGTTAACAATAAAAATCATATAGCTAGTGTTGATTGCGATACTACTTTGTACAATGTGCTTCGCGATTTAGGTTATAAATCGGTGAAGTGTGGTTGTACTACATCAAATTGTGGTCTATGCACTGTGTGGTTGGAAGATGTTCCGGTACTTTCTTGTTCTGTTTTGGCATTAAGGTGTGAAGGCAAAAAGATTATAACTTTGGAAGGAATTTCTGATAGCCAAAGAAAATTCGGAGAACTTTTGACTGAAGAAGGTGGCGAACAATGTGGTTTTTGTTCACCAGGGTTCATTATGAATGTTTTGAGTTTGAAGAAAACTATAAAAAACCCTACAGATGAAGAAATCGAAGATTATTTGATGGGTAATTTATGCAGATGTACAGGTTATGCATCTCAAATGAGAGCTATTAAGAAATATTTGGAGATTGATGATGAAGATAAATAAAGATTTCAAGAAAATAGATTCAAATTCATTAGTTACTGGTAAACCTGTCTATACAGAGGATTTGAAAGATCCTAACGCACTTATTATAAAGTTGATGAGAAGTCCGTATGCAAGGTGTGAAATTTTAGAAATAGACAAATCAAAAGCAGAAGCGATGGACGGAATTGTTGCAGTGTACACTTATGAAGATGTTTTCGACAATAAATTTACATTGGCAGGACAATCTTATCCAGAACCAAGTCCATACGATATGTCGATTTTGTCAAAAAATATTAGATACATGAGAGAGCCTGTAGCAATTGTGGTTGGAGTTAACGAAAAAGTTTGTAATCAAGCTATGAAGAGAATTAAAATCAAATACGATGTGAAAACTCCATTACTTGATTACACAAAAGCTATCGATAACGAAATTGTGGTTCACGAAGAAGATGTGTTCTTTAATGGGCCAACGAAAGTTTTTGGTTACGATACGAAAAGGAATATAGTTGGTGAAAAGAAAGAATCTTGGGGCGAAGATGTCGACAAGGTAATGAGTGAATGTGATGTTGTATTAGAGGATACTTTTACAACGAAATCACAAGCACATTGCATGATGGAAACTTACAGATCGTATTGCTACATGGATCAATTTAATAGATTGTGTTGCATTTCATCTACACAAGTTCCATTCCACATCAAGAGACAATTATCTGTTGCGTTGGGAATTAGCGATTCAAGAATCAGAATTATAAAACCAAGAGTAGGTGGAGGATTCGGTGGTAAACAAACAAGTGTAACAGAAATTTATCCTGGATTTGTAACTTTAAAAACAGGAAAGCCTTCAATTCTTGTATTTGACAGAGAAGAAACTTTTGAAGCTTCAAACTCACGCCACCAAATGAAAGTTAAAGTTAAAATTGGTGCCAAAAATGATGGGACAATTGAAGCTTGTGACATTTATGCGTTATCTGATCAAGGAGCTTACGGATATCACGCGTTTACAACTTTGAATTTGGTTGGTAACAAAACACTTCCATTGTACAGCAGAATGAGGGCCGCTAGATTTTTCGGACAAGTTGTATACACTAACAAACTTCCTGGTGGAGCTTTTCGTGGTTACGGGGCAGTTCAAGGAACATTTGCATTAGAATCTATGGTAAATAAATTAGCCAAAGAATTAAACATGGATCCAGTTGAGCTAAGACTTAAAAACACAGTTCGTGAAGGAGAAAAAACTCTGGCTTACGGAATAGATGTCAAAAGTTGCAAATTAAATGAATGCATTGAAAAAGGAAGAAAAATGATTGAATGGGATAAATATTATCCTTTCAAAGAAGAAAAAGATAAAATAATTTCTGTTGGAATGGCTATTGCACAACAAGGAAGTGGAATTCAAAACGTCGACACTTCAACAGTTGAAGTTAGATTAAATGAACAAGGTGATTATACATTGTTGATGAGTCCTACAGATGTTGGACAAGGAACTGATTCAATCATGGTGAATTTGGCAAATGAAGTGTTGCAATGTGGAATGGACAATATTATTCCAATAATTGCAGACACTGATATAACTCCATTTGATCCAGGAAGTTACGCATCAAGTGGTGTGTACATAACAGGAAGTGCAGTTGTACGTGCGTGTGAAAATTTATTAAACAAAATCAAAAAACGTGTTGCCATGAGATTTGAAACTTCTGTGGAATGGTTAGAAATTAGAAATCAAGAAGTTTATTTGCAAAATAAGAAATTAATTGCAATCAAAGATTTGGCTAGAGATTTGTCCACTGGTCCAAATGGTATGCAATTAATTGGCGTTGGAAACTTCGATTCAAAAACATCACCACCACCATATATGGCAGGATTTGCAAAAATAAGTATCGACAAATTAACAGGAGAAATCAAAGTAGAAGATTACGCAGCGGTTGTCGATTGCGGAACTGTTATGAATACAAAATTAGCGACGGTTCAAGTCGAAGGCGGAATTGGTCAATCGATAGGATATGCTTTGTATGAAGATTCATTGTGGGATGATGAAGGAAGATTAAAAGAACATTCATTTATTTCGTATAATTTACCTTCAAGAAAAGATATCGGAAATATTCACGTTGATTTTTGTGAAAGTTATGAACCGACAGGTCCATTCGGAGCGAAATCAATTGGAGAAATAGTTTCGAACACACCTGCACCGGCTATTAATGGAGCGATATTAAACGCACTTGGTTGCACTTTTGATACTCTTCCAATAAAAGCTGAAGATGTTTTATTAAAAATGTATGAATAGATTTTAAGTCAGAGGTTAATAGCCTCTGATTTTTTATTGAAAATATTTCAAAAATTAAATAATTCATATATATAACAGTGGTAGATAAAATAAGCATTATTTTCACAAAATATCAAACGATTTTCATTAGTAGTATTAGGGATATGTACTTTCTCATATAAAAATTTTTTCGCAAAAAAATAGTAAGAAAAATCAAAATTACTGAATAATGTGCAGAATTAAGTAAATAAAATTTGCAAAATTTAAAATTAAATTTGAAAATTGTGCTCAATATACTATAATATATAACTATATAAAAAAAAGGGGTGTTTACATGAAATTTGTAGCATTAGCAGTTACTTTAGTATTGTTTGCTTTATTGATGTTCATGGCTAAGAAGAAAATGAACTTCGGTACAAGAACAATTGTAGCTGCAATTTTAGGTATTATAGTAGGATTTATTTTCAAAGGAAACACAGAATATGTAAAAGTATTTGGATCTATCTATGCTAATCTATTATTTGCAATAGTAATTCCATTATTATTCACATCAATTGTAAGTACTGTAGTTTCTTTGGAAAGTATAGAAAAAATGAAGAAAATCGGAACAAAAACAATTGGTATTTTAAGTTTACACAATGTTTTAGGTTCACTTATAGGTTTGATTTTAGGGGTAGCATTTAAAATTGGACAAGGAAGTTCATTAACTTTGGCAGCAGATGCAAAAGCTAAGGAAGTTCCAACTTTTGCAGAAACTTTTGTAAATTTCTTCCCAGATAATGTTTTAGGAAATGCAGCAGAAGCAAAAGTAGTTCCTATAATTGTATTTTCTGTTCTTTTGGGATTAGCTATATTGCAATTAGAAGAAAGAGGAGAAGGAGAAAAAGCAAAACCATTTTTGAATTTTATAGATTCAGCTGCAGCAGTTATTTTTAGATTTACAGGAATGATTATAGACTTCACTCCTTACGCTGTATTGGCTTTGATGGCGAACGCTGTTAGTAGAACAGATATGGCTAGCATGATGCCATTGATTGTTGTGTTGATATTGACTTATGTTGCATCAATTTTCCATTCATATATCACAACTGGAGCTCTTTTGGCGCTATTTGCAAAGGTAAATCCAATCAAATTCTTTAAAAAATTCTGGCCAGTTCAATTGATAGCATTCTCTACACAATCATCTGTGGGATGTATCCCAGCAAATACTGAAAATTTAACAAATAAATTAGGCGTTTCTGAAAAAATAGCAACTTTTGTCGCTTCGACTGGTGCAACTGTTGGTATGCCTGGTTGTGCAGGATTTTGGCCTGTATTATCTGCGATTTTGACAATTAATGTTATGGGAATTCACTATTCATTTGGACAATATGTAATGCTAATATTAGTAGCGTTGGCAGTGTCTTTGGGTACAGTCGGAGTTCCTGGAACTGCAACAATCACAACTACTGCAGTGTTCGCAGCAATGGGACTTCCTGTTGAAATGGTTGTATTGATGAGTCCTATTTCAATGCTTGCAGATATGGGCAGAACTGCTACAAATGTTACAGCAGCAGGTTCTTCAGCAGTTATAGTTGCGGCAAGCGAAGGGGAATTAGACAGAGAAGTTTTTAATTCATAAATTTTACAAATAATTTATAATACGACAACAAATTATCGACCTTTACACATTTACTGATTAGTATTATAATCAGATTAGTAAATATTAGAAAGGGAATTGTAAATATGACAGAAAAGGCAAAATCTTTTTTTGAGTGGTTATTTGTAATAGGAATTGCCATTGTGTTGGCATTACTGCTTAGAAATTTTGTTATTAGCACAACTCATGTTGAAGGAAATAGTATGAATCCTACAATTGAAAACGGGGACAGAATTTTCGTCAACAGGATGGGGATTTTTAAGAACAAATTAAAGCGAGGTAACATTATAGAACTTCACGCTCCGGATAAATCTGGTCGTGACTACATCAAAAGAATTGTAGCATTACCTGGTGATACTGTTGAATTAAAAAACAATAAAGTATA
>NZ_JAGYZD010000148.1 GCF_018371055.1 Finegoldia magna
CTTAACCTATTAATCGCTGTGGATACCCTTAATAAGTTCTTGTCTACTGATGGTCCACATACACCTGTTGAGCAACACATTGCTGGGTCATAAATTACCATTTTTTTCATACTAACACTCCTTTAGCATTTACTTTTCTTTACATTTTTTACAAATACAATCTTCTTTATCTTCGGTAATATAATCTAGGAAGTCTTTAATCTCTTCTATTCTTTCAAGGTTTAGAGTATATCTCATCCATGCCCCATCCCTTCTTGCGTTAACAAGGCCAGAATCCGTTAAGTTTTTCATGTGATAGCTTAGGGTTGATTGAGAAATACTCAAACCATCCAAAATATCACAAGCACAAATCTCGCCACATGAGAGCATATCAATTATTTTTAGCCTGGTTTCATCAGACAAAACCTTGAATATAGGTGCAAACTCTGCGTATGATCTTTTCATAATTTCCCCTTTCTTTATTTGATATATCGATAAACTTCAATGATATCGATGAATTTCGATTCCATATTTATTATACACCCCATATCGATACTTGTCAATGTTTCTATATTCTTTATTTTACAACGAAAAAACAGCTAGATTATTCCTAGCTGTTAGTTACTATTTTTATCATAGCCATGTATGTTATTTATATAGTAGATTAAAGTGTATAGGGATTCATTAAGATGGTCATCCTCAATGACTATCTCTTCTGTCAATTTAAGGTTTATAGGATCAGAGTTCCAAATACCCTTTATGCCATTGTCTACAAGGCTGTCACATAGGTGTTGAGCTAGCTCTCCTGACGCAGCCAAGATAGCAATTTCTGGCTTGTGATTTTTTTGAAACTCGGTAAGATGAGATATATCCATAATTTTCAAGTCATCAATCTTAGTCCCCACTAGGCTCTCTGATTTATCAAATTAGCCATATTTTTCTCCATTTATGCCAAATAAATATTTTTAAAATTTTATTCTTTACTAAAAGGCGTTTCTCAATTGTCAAGAGGTCGTCGTTTTTGGGTATCATTTTGGGTATCATTTTGGGTATCATTTTGGATATCATTTTTGTACATCATTTTGTTCGTGTGCAACATTCCACGAATTTCACAGACGATATTAAGAAGAAAACAGTCGACGGAGTTCACGAAGCATTCAAAAATAGACCTCAAGAATTCGGAAACACTCACGAATCACTCGCTAAATACCGTGACGGTATGCTTGTCGAAATACTAATACTTCACAAAGATTATAAAATTTAATGATATAATGTGAAAATCTCCCGAGTGTTTCGGGAGATTTTTTGGTTGGTTATTGATTGTTTTTCCCTAACTATCATCTCAATTATCGTGCCATTGTCAAATCCTATCCTAATCTATATTTTTTTACAAAAGCTTCATTAGCTTTCAGGATTTCTTTGTATTCAGTAATCATATTATAAAACGTGGCTTTTTTTAATCCAGATTTATCCAAGAATTCTTTTGAAGAGATGTTATTATTTTCCCAGTTCTCATACAATTCTTCCCAGTTATTTGGAAAATCAATTTTATTTCTTCCTGAGTTGAATTTTCTATTTCTAGGAAGCTCGATAATGTTTTTGTTGTTTAATAGAACAGAGTCTAATATTGTGCTTAGAATGGCTTTATTCATCGGCTGAGATACGCCGTATTTATAGGTGGATTCTAAGTTAGAAATAACCAGACATTTCCCTTTTTCAATGAAATATTTCAGAGAATTGGCGATGTCTTTTTCGTTTATTCCAAGGGATTTTAAGCTTCCAATTATTAAAATATCATCATTTATCATCTCGTTTTTTATCTTTTCTAATTCCTGAAAGCTTCTCATGTGTTCGACACTTACACATATTTCCGAATCTTTTTTGTGGATAATTTCCATGATGTCTTCAAAAATAGAAATATCTTCTGTCGTTTTGGTGTAAATGTACATTATCACCTATACTACCTCCTAAAAAACTTGACAAACTTATTGAATCTAAAACCCAATGCTTGTTCAAGTTCCAATCTATTCACTGTAATTTGGGACATATCTTTCTTGTCTGAATACTTCGCTTCAAATTCAACAGGAAGAGAATTTGCCCAGCTTTCGAGTATTTTCCTAGACCCTTTGTCTGTTCCTGATGTTATCATTATAACATTTGTTTTAATTATAAAGCATTTGGGTTCATTTTCCCATAGTTTCCTAATTCCTTCTATGGCATCTTTGGAGATGTATTTTGCATGATATGAAAAATCATCATTCCAATTGAGTTCTCTTGCATAATCTGGAAGGTCGTAGCCAAATTCTTTGAATATATCGATTAAAGTTTTGGATGAAATTTGCATCATGTCGGGATAGTAATCATCGGCGATATCATTTGATTTAATCATGTAGTCGATAAGCTTGTCCACTTCTATAATCATCCTTCTAAGATATTCTCTATATAAGGCGTTTGTTGCTTTGATTTTCATATTTTTGCTAATTCCATCGTATGATAGTGGGTCTATGTCAGTTCTAAGTCCGGCATTATATCTCAAAAACGGCATTCTTTTTCTCTCTGGTTCTTCTGGATCGCTCACGCTATTACTTGCAAATATAATCAATGGTTGTTCTTCTCTTTGGATGATTTCGCATTGGCGACTATTTTTGATTTTTTCTTTAAGTCTTGCATAATATGGCCCGTCTATTTCATCGATAAAAATCGGAATTCCCTTGTAAGTCTCAAGCATGCCATCAATGCATTTTGTGGGTACTGTTTTAACAGAGAATGCTTTTAGCTGTTTATTGGTCATCAATTTTAGAATAAATTCTGTCATAAAACTTTTACCTGTGTTGGAACCTTTGGATGCTAATAATGTATATAATGGCAAGCTCGATGTCGGGATGTTTTTTATGTCTGCTATGCACCTTATTTTCGCGTGAAATGGAGAAGAAAACAAAATGTTTAAAAGCTTGTAATGGGAATCTCTAACTTTGTCCACATCCCCAACGAAATCTTTCTTGTAATTATCAAAAGCTTCAAATAATAAGTCGATATCATTTTTTACATCTTCTTTTTCGGGATTGAGATCTAGTGATTCTTCATCCAAAAAAGCTTCTTTAGTGTCGAAGTTGAAGGTTAATTTCGGATAATCTTTTTGTATTTCTTTGACATCTATCTTTTTTCTTTTGAGTCTTTTTGCGTTGACGCTGATTTTATTAATAATATTCGGAAGTATTTCAATGTATCCATTTTTCGAGTTGGTATTTATATTTCGTACAAGTTCTTTGTTCTTCTCCATAATCTTGTCCGCATCGATAGTGTATTTGATTTTTTCGTAAACTTCTCCACTATTTTTAGGTTGTTCTAAGACGATGGTTTTTTGTGTTTTCAGCGCTTGTTTAATTATAGGAATATCTTTTTCTGGACTATCAGTTTTTTTCGATGCTACCACATCTTCTGGTATGTCATCTGACAGGCTCCAAGCCGTTTCAAAATCTTGTGCATAAGCAACGTACGCTTCAAAAGTGTCATCCACCTCATAAATTTCCAGCTGATCGCCAGACCAAGCTCTTCTTGTCATATTAGCAGAGCCTTTGATTACTCTGGTTAGTCCATCATCTGATTTAAGAAGGTAGATTTTTCTGTGATCTATAACATACTTAGGAGATTTTATTAACAAAGATCCTTCTTTCATCATTCGCACCAAATCTTTTTCTGATCTCACAGCATCAGCTGCCATTTCTGACAATCGCATGTTTTCAGCAAGTAAATAAGCTTCTGATGTAAGCTCATGAAGTTCGCTGTCTCGTCTAGTCATGAACCTTCCGCCAAGGATAATTTCTCCATAGTCAAACATCTTCATGATTTTATTGACAAATTTGATGTCATAGGAAAAAGTAATAGCCCTGATTTCATTGTAGCCGAAAAACAACTCCTCCACATCTTGGTAGCTAATGTTTTTCAGCTCAACATGATATATCTTGTGCTTCGTACCTGCTTCAGCTTTTTTACCATTTCCATCAACAATTCTCAGCTTTTCAATATTTGTACCAGTATCAAATATGTTTAATTGATTCATAAATACCTCCTTTTATTAGTCTAAAAATCCATAACTATTGTTAGACTAATTATACCCCTATTCTATTATTAATCAATCATTTTTGTACTTTTTTCGTTAAAAAAATCCTCCGACATTATTGGCAAACCAATAAGAGTTCGGAAGATCTTTGTGTTTATTGATTATTTTTTTGAGTTAAATTTTTGAATTAACAAGATATTTTCATTTCTGAGATAATTTTTCCCACTCTTCACGTGTAACACCGTATTTCATACTGTCGTAATATGTGCCGTTCCAATATCGAACTTTCCTGATTCTTGCCTCTTGTATGAATCC
>NZ_JAGYZD010000149.1 GCF_018371055.1 Finegoldia magna
GAAAATTCATTTAATTAAGAGTCCGAAAGGGCTCTTTTTTGTTTGAAGAAATCTTGTTTTAAAATCGATTGACTTCCAATTTTTAAAGATATATTATTAAATAGATTGAAAAAATTTGGAGATATAAATGAAATACGAAGATTTTATTTTAAAATGTGAAGATATAGAAATAAAAGCGTTGGAAATTAAATATTTGAGAGATTTCTATGAATACGCTATGCAAAATGAGGTGGGACCATCTGCGGGCTGGAAACCACATAAAACAATCGAACAATCTAAGAAAATTCTCAAAGATTTCATCGATTTAAAATTAGAATATGGTATTTTTCAGGAAGACAAACTGATAGGAATGATTGGAGTATACGAAGACGATTATTTGTACGAAAAACTAGAATTTGAAGGGAAAACAGGCGTTGAAATTGGCTACAGTCTGAACAAAAATTATTGGAATCGTGGGATTATGACAAAGGTTGTGAAGTGTTTTGTAAATCATTTGCTAAAGGATTTGGATTACGATTATGTTTCTTGCAATTGTTTTGTTGAGAATAAAAAGAGTGCAAGAGTTATTGAAAAATGTGGGTTCCAATTTTATGGTGAACATCTGTATGAAAACTTTGATGGAACAAATAAACTTTGCCACTATTATTACATAAAGAATTTGAAGGAGGGATAGATTGAATTTAGCATTAAAGAAGAGTAAGTTTTTCGGGAATAAAAATTTCTACAAAGGTGTGTTGATACTAGCAATTCCAATTATTATTCAGCAACTTATTACATCGTTTGTAAATATGTTGGACAATATTATGGTTGGACAGACTGGAACTTTTGCGATGAGTGGAGTTTCTGTTGCTAACCAATTGATTACTGTATTTAACTTGGCAATTTTCGGACTTGTGTCAGCGGCTAGTATTTTTGCGGCACAATTTGCAGGTAAGAAAGATTACAAGAATGTACAAAACTGTTTGTATTTTGATGTGGTGTTATCTTTTATCGTTTCTGTGATTAGCGTGTTAATTTTCTGGGTTTTTGGCGAGAAATTATTGTATTTATTTATGAATCCAGATACAGATACTGTAAAAAATATTAATACTACTATGAAGTTTGCACTAGATTATACCAAGATAATGACTATAGGATTTATTCCTTTTGCTTTTTCACAATCCATCTCATCCTCAATGAGAGTGAATGGCGAAACTAGACTTCCGATGATAACGTCGATTATTACTGTTTTAGTGAATTTTGTGTTCAACTTGGTTTTGATTTTCGGACTTTTAGGTTTTCCTGCATTAGGACCAAAGGGCGCTGCGATTGCGACTGTTATTTCAAGATTTGTTGAACTTTCATTGTTTATTTATTTTGCAAACAAAAACAAACTTAGGTTTACATTTTATTCTAATTTTTTCAAAAATTTCCATGTCGATACAGGGCTTTTCAAGAATATAACTGTTGCGGGAATCCCTTTGATAATCAATGAAGTTTTGTATTCTTTGGGGATTGCTGCGATTACACAATCTTATTCAACAAGAGGAATTGAAGCTTTGGCTGCGTACAATATTTCTCAGACAATTATAGGACTTTTCATCGTTTTTAATTTGGCGATGGGAGATTGTATTTCAATTATGGTAGGAAGACTTTTAGGTAGTGGAGAAATAGATGAGGCAGTTGACACAGACAGAAAATTAATCGTGTTCTCACTGATGTTGGCACTTGTAGTTGGAATTGTGTTAATTATTTTGGCACCACTTTTTCCAGAATTTTATAACACTAATGATGATGTAAAATCGATGGCTACAAATATGCTTAGAGTTGGTGGAGCGTTTTTGTGGATTTCTGCTTTGTACAATGCGTCATATTTTACGCTCAGAAGTGGAGGCAAAACAGTTCTGACTTTGCTTTTTGATTCTGTAGGAATTGTTTTAATTTCGTATCCAATTTCGTTTTTGTTGGCAAAATTTACAGATTTAAATGTGGTGTTGATGTATTTGGTAATCTCTGTGATTGATTTGTACAAGGTTATTTTGGGATTGTATTTAGTTGGAAAGAAAATTTGGGTAAAAAATTTGGCGAAATAATTGCGTTGAGTTTATTTATAAATGCTGATTTTGGCTATTTGTGATATAATAAAATAAGTTAAATTTATTTTTTATGGAGGATATTATGAGTGAAGTAAGAGTAAGATTTGCTCCAAGTCCAACAGGATTTTTGCACATTGGTGGACTTAGAACAGCTTTATATAATTATTTGTATGCTAAAAGAAATAACGGAAAATTTCTTTTGAGAATTGAAGATACTGATAGAACTAGATATGTTGATGGTGCTATCGAAAATTTATTGGAACAATTAAAATGGGCAGGGCTTGATCCGGACGAAGGAGTTGTTCTTGATGATGAAGGAAACGTAACTGAAGTTGGAGAATGTGGCCCTTACGTTCAATCTGACAGAGTAAAACAAGGTTTGTACCAAAAATATATCGATGAATTAATCGAAAAGGGTTACGCATATTATTGTTTCTGCTCAAAAGAAAGATTGGATCAAGTAAAAGCACAACAAAAAGCAGACGGCTTAATGCCAAAATATGACGGTCTTTGCAGAGGAATTAGTGTTGAAGATGCTAAGAAGAGAATTGCAAACGGCGAAGAATATGTTATTAGATTGAAACTTCCTGAAAACAAAGAAATCACATTTAACGATGCGATTAAAGGTAAGATTACTTTCAACACTAATGATATGGACGATCAAGTTTTGATAAAATCAGACGGATTTCCAACTTATCACTTCGCAGTTGTAGTTGATGACCATTTGATGGGAATTACTCATATTGTTCGTGGTGATGAATGGATTTCTTCAACAGCAAAGCATGTGTATATGTATCAATGTTTCGGATGGGATGTTCCAGAATTCGTTCACTTACCAGTTGTTTTAAACAAATCAGGCAAAAAATTATCTAAGAGAAATGACGACGTTGCAGTCAAAGATTTCCGTACAAAAGGATATTTACCAGAAGCTATCGACAATTACCTAGCTTTAGTAGGTTGGTCAAGTGAAGATAACCAAGAAATTATGTCAATGGATGAATTGGAACATAAATTTGATTTCAGTAGAGTTTCAAAGTCTGGAGGAGTTTTCGATACAGAAAAATTAAACTGGATTAACAGACATTATATAAAAGAAATAGAAAACGAAGAATTAGCAGCGATGTTAAAACCATACTTGGTTGAAGATGGTGTGATTTCTGAAGATTATCCAGATTACAAATTGTTAGAAATTGCTTCATTATTCAAAGAAGAATTGGATTATTTGGCAGAGATTACTGAAAAAGTTGAATTCTTGTTCAAGGATTACGAAATGGATGATGATGCTAAGGAATTCTTAAACTACGACAAACTAGAAGAATTGATGAATGCACTAAAAGAAGAAGTCGAATCAGTTGATGAAATCGAAAAAGAATTTGCATCAGGAGTTATGAAGAGAGTTCAAAAGAAAACAGGAATCAAGGGCAAGGATTTGTGGATGACTACAAGAGCTGTAATTACTGGAAATGTTCACGGACCAGACTTGGATTCTATTATGGTAGTTTTAGGAAAACAAGAAGTTTTAGATAGGATAAACAAAGCTTTAAATAGATAGGAGAAGATATGAAGTTATACAATACACTGACACGAAAAAAGGAAGAATTCAAACCAATAAAAGAAAAAAATGTCGGTATATACGTATGTGGTCCTACAGTTTATAATTATATTCACGTTGGAAATGCAAGACCGATTGTGGTATTTGATACTTTGAGAAGATATTTTATTTACAAAGGATATAGTGTTAAATTTGTAAGCAACTTCACTGATATCGACGACAAAATCATAAATAAGGCGAAAGATGAAGATATAGACTTCAGAGAAATCACCAAGAAATACATTGAAGCTTATTTGGACAATGTATCGGGACTTAATTTTGACGAAGAAGACACAATTCATCCAAAAGCTACTGAATATATCGATGAAATGATTAAATTTGTGAAAACTTTGGAAGACAAAGGTGCAGCTTACAATGTCGATGGCAATGTGTACTTCGATATAACAAAAGCAAAAGATTATGGCAAATTATCCAAGAAAAATATCGATGATTTACGTGCTGGAGCGAGAATTGATGTAAATAGCGAAAAGAAAAATCCAATGGATTTTGCTTTGTGGAAAAAGAGAAAAGAAGAAAGTGAACCGGCTTGGGAAAGTCCATGGGGAATGGGAAGACCTGGTTGGCACTTGGAATGCTCTGTAATGAGTAAATCAATTTTGGGTGACACTATCGACATTCACGCTGGTGGAGAAGATTTGCAATTCCC
>NZ_JAGYZD010000150.1 GCF_018371055.1 Finegoldia magna
ACATATACAGAATTTTCCTTCAAAGTTTTCAGCAAAACATTACTGTCAATCCTCTTATCGACCTTGATTACGACAGATGTGCCACAATCAGTTTTCTCAAAATCAATGAATTTGCAGCCGTTTATTTTTGAGAAAATAATCTCGTATTTTTTTGCATACACCTTCTTCATTTGATTGACCTGCTTTTCAAAATCTCCACTGTCAATAAACTTGGACAACGCAGATTGAACGAAAATCGACACAGGACACCTCTCAGATCTTAATACAGAATAAAATTTATTCATCAAATTTTTAGGCAAAACCATAAAACTCACACGCATCGCAGGGGTTACAGTACGTGAAAAATTCCCGATGTAAATCACCTTATCATTCACATCCAAAGTCTTCAGTGGAGCAATCGGACGCAGCTTGTATTTAAATTCAGCATCGTAGTCATCCTCAATTATGTAGCGATTATTTTTTTCGTAAGCCCAATTCAACAAATCAATCCTCTTATTAATCGGCATAATCGCAGAAGTCGGAAACTGATGAGAAGGAGTCACACTTACCACACTAGCATCTGTTTGCTTCAGAAAGTCTATATCAATTCCATCTTCATTCACATCAATCGGCGTACTGTTGAAATTATTGTAAAAACCAATTCCGTGATATGCATATCCAGGATTTTCGAAACCAAAAACGGGATTGTTAAGAAGATTTTTAATCAAAATCAACAACTCATTGCTGCCAGAACTCACGACGATTTGGTTGGGATTCACGATAATTTCTCTGAAATCTTTCAAATAATTTGAAATAGAACACCTCAACGAAAATAATCCCAAACCATCAACCTTACCCAAAATAGCATCATCATCTTCACTAATTGAATCCCTGAAAGCTTTTCTTATCTGCTTGTATTTAAAACACGATTTATCCACACCTGAAAATGAAAAATCATACACGTAAGAATTCTTTTCCTCAACAATCATATCCTCATCATCAAAGTTTGCATCGTTTTGCAAAATATGACCAGATTTTTCTACAAAAAACCCACTTCTCTCACTGGAACGAATGTATCCTTCCTTTTCCAATTGATAATAGGCATTGGACACAGTATTTATCGAAATATTTAGCTCATTTGATAATTTCCTAATAGAAGGAAGCTTGTCATTAGTCTTCAATTGTTTCGTGTTAATCTTTTCTTTTATAGAATCGTAAATTTGATTATACAAATAATCCTTGTCGTTTAAATTTATGAACATAAAATCCTCCGTTGGATTAAGTATAACACATCTGTACCCATAAAATTATTTTATTTTGCTACTATGATTAGATGCAATTTGCATGTATTATAAAGGCGAGGTGATTTTAATGGATATAAATGAAAAATTAAAGGGCGGAGTAATAATGGATGTAATCAATGCTGAACAAGCGAGGATTGCAGAAGCAGCAGGAGCAGTAAGCGTAATGGCACTTGAAAGAGTTCCTGCAGATATTAGAGCTGCTGGAGGAGTTAGCAGAATGAGCGATCCTAAAATGATTGAAGAAATCATGAAAGCTGTTAAAATTCCAGTGATGGCAAAAGTTAGAATTGGTCATTTTGTTGAAGCGCAAATTTTGGAATCTTTGGGAATTGATTACATTGACGAATCAGAAGTTTTGTCTCCGGCAGATGACAAGTATCATATCGACAAATCAAAATTTAACACTCCTTTTGTTTGTGGAGCGAGAAATTTACCGGAGGCTTTACGAAGAATCAAAGAAGGCGCTAAGATGATTAGAACAAAAGGTGAAGCTGGAACTGGAGATGTTGTCCAAGCTGTTACACATATGAGACAAATCATGGGCGAAATTTCATTGGTGAAGTCTTTGAAGGAAGATGAATTGTACGACAAAGCAAAAGAAATGGGAGTTTGCTTTGAATTATTGAAATACGTTCACGAAAATGGAAAATTACCTGTACTTAATTTTTCTGCAGGTGGAGTTGCAACTCCTGCTGATGCGGCGTTGATGAGACAATTGGGAGCTGAAGGTGTGTTTGTTGGTAGTGGAATTTTCAAAAGTGGAAATCCAGAAAAACGTGCCAAAGCTATCGTAAAAGCTGTAGAAAATTACAATAATCCTGATGTATTGCTTGAAGTGAGCAAAGATTTGGGAGAAGCAATGGTGGGAATTAATCCAGATGAAATAAAAGTCATCATGGCTAATAGATAAAACGAAATAAACTAAACAAAGGCTACCGATTTTTTAGGTAGCCTTTGTTTGTGATTAATATAAAAGAAACTATTTGTAAATATCACGCCTATGACCAATAGTCAAAGCAAGAATAATCATTTTGTTATCCTCAATTTGACAGATTAGGCGATAATCTCCTATTCGATATCTCCACTGTCCTTTGCGATTTGCTGTTAAACATTTTCCGAATTGGCGAGGATTTTCACAATCAATTAAATTTTTAGTAATCCAAGACTTTATTATTAACTGAGTGTATTTATCTAACTTTTTAAATTCTTTTTCAAATTTAGGAGTAGTTTCTAGATGAAAAATCATAAATCCAATTCCTTCCAAAATTCTGAAATTGGTCTACTCTTTTTCCCGCTTTCTACATATTCTTTATAAGCTTCTTCAGCAACAGTGATATCATATTCATTTTCAATTTGTTCAAACAAAGCTCTCTTGAAGGCTTCGCCTACAGAAATAGAGTGAATTTTGGCATAACTTTCTGCAAGATTTTTTTCCTCTTTTGATAATCTAATTGAAAAACTCATAAAATACACCTCCTCTTGTAATACATTGTACTACTTTATTACGAATTGTCAATAGTTTTTATGATATCATTTTCTTAAAATTCATTGTAATAGATACTAGTATTTACTATAATTAATAATGAAAGGGGTAGAACATGAAAAAACTAACTACATCAAAATTTTTATTAGATAATAAATCTAAATTACAAGAAATTATAAAAAATTTGGAAACTGATTTCAAATACGTTTCTATTTTAGGTTGCGATGTTGATGGTGCAAGTTATTCTGTGTCGACATCTGCAATTTCATTGAATCCTTCTCCTGATTACCAACGTGGATTTGTAATCAGAGTGTACACTGATTTGGGATTTAGTGAGTATTCATTTAACGAAGTAGACGTTGACAAAGTATGCGAAAATGTCCGCAAAATCGCACTTGAAGATCGTAAAAAAATCGTCGAAGGCTTGGACAGAGTAACATACGACAGACTTCCAAATGACGACGAAATCACAAAAGAAAAAATCACTGAAGTTGAAAACTTGCCAGAAGAAGATAATCCTGAAAAAATTATCACTACTTTGCAAAAAATTCACGACGAAGTTAAAGCGAAATACGAAAAAATCGTTCAACTTTCTTTGAGATTGAATATTACGCAAGTTAACAAAATTTTCTTATCGAAAAATAAAGATTTGTACCAATCTTACGCTTATTCAACTGGATTTGCAATGGCAGCAGCAACTGATGGAAAAAATACAAAATTAGATTTTATTTCTAGTTCTGGATTGTGTGGAAGTGAATTGATTTCTGAATTTGAAAAAGCAGCAGATGATGCTTGTAGAAGAACTGAAGAATTGCTTACAGCAGACAGAGTTGTTCCAGGAGAATACGATATAATTTGCGATCCTGATTTTACAGGATTAATCGCTCACGAAGCTTTCGGCCACGGAGCAGAAATGGATATGTATGTAAAAGAACGTGCAAAAGGAAAAGAATACCAAGACAAGAGAGTTGCAAGTGACAAGATAATAATGCACGACGGTGCGACAGCTTTCGATGAAGTGTCGAGCTATTTGTTCGATGACGAAGGTAACTTGGGAAGAGATACTGTGATTATCGACAAGGGAATTTTGCGTCACGGAATGTGCGACGAATTGTCTGCGATTTTGTTGGGACAAGAATCCACAGGAAATGGTAAGAGAGAATCTTTCAAGAGAAAAGCATACACTCGTATGACTAATACTTTCTTTGAAGAAGGCGAAGATTCTGTTGAAGATATGATTAAATCTGTTGACAAGGGATATTTGTTGGAAGGTTTCTCATCTGGAATGGAAGATCCAAAAAACTGGGGAATTCAATGCGTTGCAATGAAAGGACGAGAAATCATAGACGGCAAATTAACAGGCAAAATCGTAAGCCCTGTTTATTTGACAGGATATGTGCCTGATTTGTTGCAATCAATCACACAAGTTTCCAACGGACTTGTACTTTCTGGTGGAGGATATTGCGGAAAAGGCTGGAAAGAATGGGTTAAGACATCAACTGGTGGATCATACATTAAGGCAAAGGGGATTTT
>NZ_JAGYZD010000151.1 GCF_018371055.1 Finegoldia magna
AGGAATTTATGAAATCTAAATCTAAGATGAGCTATAACTTGTCGGTAATTTTACTAATTCCACTTGGTATAGCTATCAATTTTGTTGGTGCAAATTTGAATGCAGCATTAAAATTGCCGGTTTATTTGGATGTTATAGGAACTGTGTTCACAGGTGTGTTGTGCGGTCCATGGATTGGTTTTCTTACAGGTGTTGTTACAAATATCGTGACATCTGTTACAAATCCAACGCAACTTCCATACATGGTTGTAAGTGGTGCGATTGGTTTGATTGCAGGGATTTGCGGCAAGAAGGGGATGTTTAAGACTCCAGCAAAGACATTTGTAGTAGGAATTATTATTTGGCTTGTGTCGATGATTACGTCTGCGCCAATTACTGTTTTGGTTTTCGGTGGCGTTACTGGAGCGAGTGGTTCAAGTGCAATCACGACATTTTTGGTTGCAACAGGAAAAGGATTATGGGAATCTGTTATTGGTTCGACTGTTCTTACAGAAACTTTGGACAAATTCTTGACTTCTTTTGCAGTGTATTTTCTAATCAAATCCATTCCAAACAGAAACTTGTTGAGATATCCTAACGGACTAGAATACATAAAAGAAAAGAAGAACAAATACGTGAGAGGTGCAAAATGATATCTAAAATTTTCCCAACAACAAAACTTTTTATGGTCATTGTTACAGTTATTATTTCGTTGGTTTTGCCATGGCAATTTGCGTATCTTTTCGTACTTCCATTAAGTTTGATATTGGCTTTAGTGGACAATAAATTCAAACAATACGTAAAAAAATTGTGGATAGTTTTGTTATTAGTTTTATTAATAATGTTTTTGTTCCAATTATTCTTGGACAAATCAACAGAACATGTGTATTTGAATTTAGGATTTATGAGAGTGACACTTAACGGAATATTGAATGGTTTGGAACAAACAAAGTTCATTCTTACACTTATAACTTTGTTTTTGTTGTTCTTCGAAACAACTGATATTGAAGATTTGATGATAGCTCTTCAACAAAAAAGAGTAAGTCACGTTACAAGTTACGTTATCATGGCGACAATGACTATGATTCCGGAAATGATTAAGAAAAGTTCCAAAATTATCAAAGCCCAAGAAGCACGTGGAATTGAAACTACAGGCTCCATTAAAAACAGAGCGAAGGCGTTCTTCCCGTCACTTGGACCTTTGATTATATCTTCACTTTCAGAAATCGACGAAAAGACAATTACACTAGAAACGCGTGGATTTGCATCTGAAAATGAAAAAACATGCCTCAAGGAAATCAAGAAAACAACTACGGACAGAATAATTTTTTATGTTTTCATTGCTTTGGTTGTGTTGGCATTGGTGTGGAGGTTTAAATAATGATAGAACTTAAAAATGTTTCGTTCAAATATGAACTTCAAGAAGAAAAAACGATAAAAAACTTGGATTTGTACGTTAAGCAAGGAGAATTTGTGGGAATTATTGGCAAAAATGGTTCCGGCAAGACGACTTTGTGCAATATTATAAGAGGAATAATTCCAGATTTCGTTCAAGGAGAAATCACAGGAGACATCATCATTGACAATAAAAACATCGACGATATCGAACGTGGAGAAATGGCAGAATTAGTTGGATTTGTATTCCAAAATCCATTCAGCCAAATCTCTGGAATCAAGAAAACTGTATTCGAAGAAATAGCATACGGACTTGAAAACTTGGGAGTTCCAAGAGAAGAAATCAGACAAAGAGTATCTGATGTAATTAAATTACTTAAAATAGAAGATTTGCAAGACAAAAATCCGAACGAATTATCAGGTGGACAATCACAAAGAGTTGCGATAGCTTCGATTATCGTTATGAATCCAAAAGTATTGATATTTGATGAGCCAACAAGTCAGCTCGACCCACTTGGAACGGAAGAAATCTTCGATATTTTGAAACTTTTGAAATCACAAAACAAAACTATAATATTGGTTGAACACAAAATTGATTTAATAGCAGAGTACGCCGATAGAGTTGTGGTGATGGACGATGGAGAAATCATCTTTAACGATGAAACTCACGAAGTTTTATCGAACGACAAAATCGAAGAGCACAATGTATCTATGCCGATTGTTTCAAAACTTGCCTACAAGATGAATGCAGAAAAGCCAAGATTTTTCAAAAATATTCCTATAACTTTGGATGAATGCAAGAAAGAATTGGAGGAAAATTAATGAGCAAATTAGAATTTAAAAATGTAAGCTTTACTTATCCTAACGGATTCAAAGCGATTAATGATTTGAATTTGGTCGTGAATTCTTCAGAAAAAGTTGCAATCGTAGGACAAAATGGAGCCGGTAAATCAACTTGTGCAAAATTAATGAACGGATTATTGAGACCAAGCTCTGGGGAGATTTTGCTAGACGGGAAAAACACGAAAGACATGACAACAGCGAAAATCTCCAGAAAAGTTGGCTACGTCTTCCAAAATCCTAATGATCAAATCTTCAATTCAACAGTTTACGATGAAGTTGCATTTTCACTAAGAGCATTGAAAGTTGACGAAGATGAAATGGACAGGCATGTCAGACAAGCGTGTGAAATCTGCGAACTTTCAGAATATTTGGACGATCATCCATACGATTTGCCATTTAGTACGAGAAAATTTATCACGATAGCAATTACAATTGCAAATGACTGCGACATTTTCATATTTGACGAACCAACAGCAGGACAAGACGCATATTCTATGAGTTGCTTGAAAAGAGTCATCGACCATTTGCACGAATTGAACAAAACAATCATTACTATAAGTCACGATATGGAATTTGTCGTTGAAAACTTCGACAGAGTTGTCGTAATGTCCAACAAAGAAATCATCAAAGATGCTGATAAGAAGGAAGTTTTCGATGAAGATGAAATTCTACAAAAAGCATATATTCAACCACCAGTCATCAAAAGACTTTGTAACTCAATTAATTTGGATGAAAAATTATTGTCAGTGGATGATTTTGTAGATTACATCAAAAATTTTGGAGGTGCGAATGATTAATTGTATATTGGATTTTGATCCGGGAGTTGATGATGCAGCTGCGTTGTTTGCAATTAAAAATGCGAAAAATTTAAAGCTGTTGGCGCTTTCATCAGTAAATGGCAACGTATCAATTGACCACACAACAAGAAATATGCAATGCTTGGCAAAACTTTTGGACATAGATGTTCCTATGGGAAAAGGACAGGAAGTACCACTTGTAAGAGAGCCTTTCTTTGCGACAGTTCACGGGGATGATGGGATTGCAGGATTCAGGTCAATGATCGAATCAAATGATGTGGCAGAACTTACAAGCGAAAATTCCGTTACAATGATGCACGAAATTATCCAAAACTCAACTGAAAAAATCACGCTAATTGCAGTTGGACCACTTACAAACATTGCACTACTGCTAAGAACTTTTCCAGAAGACAAGGAAAAAATCGAGCAAATCAGCATAATGGGTGGCTCCATTACAAGAGGAAATGTAACAAGTCTCAGCGAATTTAATTTCTTCGTCGATCCAGAAGCAGCAAAAATCGTATTTGAAAGCGGCGTGAAACTCATCATGGCGGGACTCAACGTAACACAAAAAGCTAGTATTCCTGATGAACAAATTCAATTTTTGGATACAATCGAAACAAAAAGAGCCAAATTTGCACACAGAATTTTGAAATATTACGCATCAAACGACGCAGGAATTCACGATCCTTGCTCTGTAATCGTTCTGGATAATCCAGAAGTCTTCGAAACAGAAGACATGTACATCAAAATTGATGTGCAAAACGATGAAACAAGAGGAATGAGCTACAGAGATTTGATCAAAGAAGAAAATGGCGAATTCAACTGCAAAGTAATCACTAAAATAAACATCGATAAATTTAGAGAAATTTTGATGCAAGCTCTTACAGAATAAAATTTACTCCGAGAATTATCTCGGAGTTTTTTGTATATGAAATGATGTTTTTTAAAATTACAAAATCAGTAACTAGTGTAGAAATCACTAATAATACTTTCAAGTTTTTAATAACTGATTTTGATTTTACAAAAAATTGCAATCAAAAAAGCACCTCTAACATGAACTGCCCCCAAAAAGTTGGACCCAAAACCAACTTAGATGAGGTCAGTTTTTTCATGACAAAATATAGTACAAAATTTAAGATGAAAATAGTACGAGAATACTTAAATAAAGAAGACCAGCTATCAAATGTCAAGAGAAAATAAAAAATAATTTATCTTGAAATTTATGGCACGTTAAATAAGCCTAAAAATTA
>NZ_JAGYZD010000152.1 GCF_018371055.1 Finegoldia magna
ACTTGCTCACTCAAAAGGAATCAGCGTTGAAGCAGAAGTTGGAGCTATCGGTGGCGAAGAAGACGGAGTAATCGGTCAAGGAGAAATCGCCGACAAAAACGAATGCAAGAGAATTTCTGAATTAGGAATAGATTTCTTGGCAGCAGGAATTGGTAATATCCATGGTGTTTATCCTGAAAACTGGAAGGGATTAGACTTCAATGCTCTTGGAGAAATCAAAGGAGAAATCGGAGAAATGCCCCTAGTTCTTCATGGTGGAACAGGAATTCCAACTGATATGATAAAAGAAGCGATCAGCCTTGGAGTATCCAAAATAAATGTAAACACTGAATGTCAAATCGTATTTACAGAAGAAACTAGAAAATATTTCGAAGAAAATAAGGACAAAGAAAAGAAAGGATTTGACCCAAGAAAAGTTTTGAAACCAGGCTACGAAGCAATCAAAGCAAAAGTTAAAGAAAAAATGGAAATTTTTGGATCAATCGACAAAGCAAACTAATTTAATATAATCAGAATTCAAACCGAGTCTATTAATTTAGATTCGGTTTTTTGATTTGAAAAAAATTTTATTGTATAGGATAATATTATCTAGGTGATAATTTTGAAAAACATAGATTTATTTAAAACTCTTCTGAAAATTAATGCCGTAACATTTGGTGGAGGATACACAATAGTACCTATAATTAGAGATGAGTTTGTTAAGAACAAAAAAATAATTGACGACGACGAAATGATGAAGATAATCGCCTTGGCTCAAAGTTGTCCAGGAGCGATGGCTATTAACACGTCGATTTTATTGGGATACAGGATTAATAAAACAAAAGGGGCAATCGCAAGTGTATTGGCTGCTACTCTTCCATGCTTGGTTATTATTTCGATTGTGAGTTTGATTTACAACAAAATTCACGACAATCCATTTATCAATATGATGCTTATTAGTATGAGTGGAGCAATCAGTGCGATATTATTTTTAACTGTTGTGGATTTGGCAAAATCAAATTTGAAAAAAGACAGAGCACTTGGAATTGGAATAATGATCTTAGCATTTGTAATGGGATTTGTATTTAACATAAATGTTGCGATAATTTTACTTGCATGTGCTTGTATCGGAATAATGTATTCAAAGATTGTAGGTGGCAAATATGATTTTGATTAAATTATTCTGGGTGTTTTTTAAAGTTGGATTATTTGCATTTGGTGGAGGATATGCAACACTTCCGCTTATCACAAATTTTGTCGTAAATGAAAATCAATGGATCAGTCTTAGAGAATTGACAGATGTACTTACAATTTCTCAAATGACTCCAGGACCAATAGCGATAAATTCCGCGACATTTGTTGGAATGAAAATATATTCCGTGCTGGGCGCTGTTGTAGCAACTACTGGATTGGTGTTTCCGGCGTTAATTATTCTACTTCCGTTATCTAAGTTGATTTTCTCGGGAAAAGAATTAAAGTTTTTGGATTATATACTAAAAGGCATCAAACCTGCAGTTGCAGCACTGATATTCATTGCATTTATCGATTTGTTCGAATCGGCAGTGTTTAATGGCACATTTAATACGACAAACATAAACATTGTCGCCGTAATTTCATTTGTTGTGGGATTTGTAATGTATTATAAAAAAGTTTATATCATTAAAATAATCGGCGTGTGCGCAACGATAGGACTAATATATCAATTTATAATTTAAAAAAAGCCTCAATATGAGGCTTTTTGTCGTTTAAATATCTATTGAGTTGTCCATCATTTTTATTGATGCTTGGTATAAGCCAAGTCCTGTCAATATCCAAATAATACTGCTTGAAATTGGTATTCCCATTATTTTTGTGAACGTGTTCATCGTAATTGTATCTGAAGCATTTACAATTCCTTCTCCTACATATGAGATTAGATAAGGGAATCTTGTAAATATTTCTTGGTCAATTAGAGATATAACCACGTTAATCACAATCATAATTATAATCCATGAGTAACCAGTCTTGTTTGATGGAAACAATGATTTTGTAGCAACTATTGAGAAATACATTACAATGTATCCAATGAATGTACTTATAATAAAGTGCAGAGTCAAAATGATGAATGTAAATGGAGAAATCGTAAAGTATGGATTGTTAAATGCCAATTTAATCATTTCTAAGAATTTCGATTCACCGACGAAATACATTCCCAAAAAGTTTATTATAGAAAATGTTATTGCAAATATTACTGTCCAAATAAGAGCGAATAATAGTTTACTCAATAAAATGTCGTTGCTTCTAACAGGAAGTGTGAACATCAAATATCCTCTGTCAGAATAATAATCACGTCTAAAAATCATGACAATTTGTACAGTCAATGCCAAGAAACTTCCAAAAACTGCAAGTATACACAAAACCAAGAAAAGCATTTCGACAAATCCCAAAGTTTGTGCATTTGCAATTATCGAATTTTTAAATAATGCATATAAAAAGCTGTTTCCCAATAATCCTACAAATAATGATATCAAACATAATTTTAAGTTGTTTTTCAAATCGTGTTTTAAAAGTTTAAGCATGGTGACCTCCAAAAATTTGTTTGTATACATCTTCAATGCCTTTGTTGTAAGTTGATCTCAAATTTTCTACGCTATCATTTAATTCCACAGAACCTTTGTTGAGCATGATTACTCTGTCGAAAATTCTTTCGATATCTCTAACCAAGTGAGTGGTAATCACAAGAGTGGAATCAGGGTCGATGTTATCAATGATTGCATCCAAAATTTGTTCACGCGCTACAGGGTCAACTCCTGCGATTGGTTCGTCAATTATGAAAAGCTTAGCGTGACGCGACAATACAAGTGCCAAGTTCAATTTTTCAGTCATACCTTTTGATAGATTGCTGACTTTCATTTTCTTGTCCAAACTCATTTGTTCAATAAATCTAGTGAATTTTTCTGCATCAAAATCGGAATAAAAATCTTCGAACAATGCTTGTGTTTGGGCGATTGTTAGGTTGGGGTCTAGGAAAAATCTGTCAGGCAAATAACTTACGAATTCTTTTGTCTTGTAATTTACATCTTGTGAATCAATCTTTACTTCGCCTTCGTATTTTTTTATGATTCCAGCTAAAATTTTGATTAAAGTTGTCTTGCCAGAACCATTTGGACCTAGAAGTCCGATGACTTCTCCTTTTTCGGCTGTAAATGATACATCATTAAGTGCTTGTTTGTTGCCGTATTTTTTCGACAAATTTTTTATTTCGAGTACGCTCATTTTTTCCACCTTTCATCTATAAGTTCCATTAGTTTTTCTTTTGGCATATTCATCTGATACATTTCGTTTAAGAAATCATCTATCAATTGTTGTGCCATATCATTTTTCAAAGTTTTTAATTTATCTTCGTCGACATCGACAAATGAACCAAGTCCTCGTTTACTCATAGTAATTCCACAGCTTTCCAATTCTGCATAAGCACGTTGAACTGTGTTAGGATTTACATTCAATTCTTTCGCAGTTTCTCTGACAGAAGGAATTTTATCAGAAGACTTTAATTCTTGCCTGATTATTTTGTATTTAAAATAATCTACGATTTGAATGTAGATAGGCTTATTATCATCAAATTGCATATTATCTCCTTTCTCATCTGTTCTATAACAATAATACACCATTACAATAAAAAAGTCAAGCTATTTTAATAAAATATTTACGCCTTTTGATGATAAATCGTTCAGCTCATCGATTTGTTTTTGATTGATTATGGAATTTTTCTTAGCGAAAATCTTTCCTGGTGGATAAATCACGATATCATTGGTGATTTTTGTGTTTAGTAAATAATCGTATGTTTTATAAATTTTCGTAGAGTCTGATTTTTCATATGAACGAAGAGCTTCCAGCAAGATTTCGAAATCTTTTTTCTCATCTGCAATCGTTGAAATCAAAACCAAGTTTTTGTCGTCTATCATTTCAATATAGATTCCGTTTTTTATCAAATGTTCATTTACATCATGTGGATTGTCGCATTCAAGAACAATTCTAGTAAAATCTCTCTTGCAATTTTTTTGAATCGGAGATTTTTTAATGTAATCTAAGCAATCTATCTCACGGTAAAACCAATCTATTATTTCTTTTAATTCTGAATATTTTTTTTCATTTTTAATACAGTAATCAATAGCGTATTCTACTGATGTCATAAAAATATACGATGGGGAAGATGTCATAATCATTTGTAGATTGGAGATGGTTTTATCTATCAATTCATCTTCACAATTGAAATTAATTGCAGCAGTTTGCGTGAATGCTGGCAT
>NZ_JAGYZD010000153.1 GCF_018371055.1 Finegoldia magna
CCTGGAAACTTTGAAGAATTAAAAGAATATTTCACTGCAAATGATAAACTACTGAATGTAGATGAAGATTTGTACAATATTCTTAAAACCAAGAAAGAATATTCAGAAATTAAAGAAATTTCAGATGTTAGCCATAAAAAGCTAATGGAATATGTAAAATCTGATTTTTTGAAAATGGATTTAGTATATGATCAAAAAATTACTCCAAAATTATTAAAATACGTCAAACTTATAGACGATAATCCAGTTATTTCAAAAAGAGCAAATGCTCAACAAAAAATAGTTGATATGCTAAAAACTAAAAAGAACATACTTTATAGTGAGCTTTTAGCGAAAACAAATACGACTTCAAGCGTAATAAAAGTACTTGAAGAAAAGAAAATTGTTGAAATTTATTTTAAAGAAGTTGACAGAGTTGTCGTGGACGATACTAGAACCTATAAGAAAATAAAATTAAATTCACAGCAAGAAAAAGCTTATAATTCGATTTTAGAAAATCAATTTAATTTGTTACATGGTGTAACGGGTAGTGGTAAAACTGAAGTGTATTTGCATTTGGTTGAAAAAATGTTAAATGAAGGTAAAGATAGCATAGTTCTGGTTCCAGAAATATCATTGACTCCGCAGACTATTGAAAGGTTTGAGGGTAGGTTTCCAGGGAAAGTTGCGATAATTCACTCTAAGCTAAATGTTAACGAAAAATTTGAACAATTTCGAAAAATGTATAATGGAGAATATAAAATAGTAGTTGGAGCTAGAAGTGCAGTATTTTCTCCGTTTAAAAATTTAGGATTGATAATCATAGATGAAGAGCATGAAACAAGTTATGTAAGTGAAAAAAATCCTAAATACAACGCTATTGATATTTCCAGATTTAGAGCAGAATATAATAACGCAAAGCTTTTATTGGGTTCAGCAACTCCTGGGGTTGAAGAATACAGCAAAGCTTTAAAAGGTGAGTACAATCTTATTGAAATGAATAAAAGAGCTAATGATACAAACCCTGTTGAATGCAAGATTGTAGATATGAGAAAAGAACTTGAAACTGGAAACATGAGAATGTTCAGTAAAGTTCTACTCAATAAAATTCAAGAAAATTTAAACAAAAAAAAACAAACTATTTTGTTTTTAAACAAGAGAGGTCACACTTCTTTTATTTCGTGCAGAAGATGTGGATATGTACTAAAATGTGATAGCTGTGATGTTTCCATGACATATCATAAAACAAAAAATAGATTGATTTGTCACATGTGTGGAAGAACAGCTCTAAAGCCGAAAGTATGCCCAAACTGTGGCTCGAAATTTATAAAAGAGTTTGGAGCAGGTACTCAAAAATTAGAAGAAGAAACTAGAGAACTTTTTCCAAATGCACGAATTGCACGAATGGATAGAGACACTACAAACACAAAAAAAGATTACAAAAAAATCTATGATATGATGAATAATCAAGAAATAGATATATTAATCGGGACGCAAATGTTGTCGAAAGGATTTGATTTTCCGAATGTTACATTAGTCGGAGTAATGGCTGCAGATATTAGTTTGAACTTAGGAGATTACAAATCTAATGAAAAAACTTTTCAATTGATAACTCAAGTAGCTGGAAGAGCAGGAAGAGCAGAATATGAAGGAGATGTGATTATTCAAACATATAAGCCTGATAATTTTGCTATAACATCGGCGGCACTTCATGATTATAAGATGTTTTATGAAAAGGAGATAAAGCTAAGAAAATCATTTAATTATCCTCCTTTTTTCAGAATATTAAATATCAATATTTCCAGTAAAAACAGAAACGTTGCTATGAAAAAAATCAATGAAGTTTCAAATTACGTTGCTGCCCTTATCAGAAGATACAAACTATCTACAACATTAATAAATGGGCCTCATCCTTCTCCAATAGAGAGAATTAATAATATGTACAGGTTTGATTTGTACTACAAATTTCCAAATGGAGAAGATAAAATAATAGAAATAATAAAAAAAGTTTTGATAAATAATGAATACAATATTAACTTAGAGGGAATAACACTTAAAATAACGTTAGATCCTCAAAGTTATTTTTAGGAGATAAAATGGCATTAAGACAAATAAGATTAGAAAATGATCCAATCTTGAGAAAAAAATCAAGAGAGGTTGAAAAAATAGATGATAGAATCAAACAAATCGTAGATGATATGTTTGAAACAATGTATGAAAATAAAGGAATAGGATTGGCTTGTGTTCAAGTAGGAATGCTTAAGAGGATAGTAGTAATAGACATGCAAGATGAAGATGGCAAAATGGTTTTGATAAATCCTAAAATAATAGAAAAATCAGAAGAGAAACAAATTAATATTGAAGGTTGTCTTTCAGTTCCTGGAAAAAATGGATATGTTGAAAGACCTAAGACTGTTACTGTAGAATACACTGATTTAGATGGAAATATTCAAAGAAAAACTGCCACTGATTACAAAGCACATTGCTTTTGTCATGAATTAGACCATCTTGATGGCGTATTGTACACAGATAAAGTATTGAATCTTTCTGATGAAGAGATTGAGAGATTGAATGATGAAAAATAAAATTGTATTTGCGGGATCTCCAGATTTTGCAGTTGAGAGTTTGCAAAGGTTATATGACAACCCAAATAACGAAATTCAATTAGTGATATCACAACAAGATAAAAAACGAAATAGAAATAAGTTTTCACCTACGGCAGTTAAAAAAAGAGCTATGGATTTGGGAATAGAGGTTATTACTCCACAAAATATAAATGACGATGAAGTCTTTGATCTATTAGACAGACTTAATCCTGATTTTATTGTGGTGGTAGCTTATGGTCAATTAATCAAAAAAAGAATTCTTGATAGATTTAAAAACAAAATTTTGAATGTTCACGCATCAATTTTACCAAAATACAGAGGAGCTTCTCCGATAAATTATTCTTTACTAAATGGTGATAAAGAATCCGGTGTAAGTATTATGTTAGTTGAACAAGGACTTGATACTGGGGATGTTTTAGCTGTAGATAAAATTAAGCTTAACAAAGAAATTATGCTTGAAGAATTGCACGATAAATTAATGATAATGGGTGCTGATTTAATCGATAAAGTGATCAATGATTACCAAAAATATTTCGATTCAAGAGAAAAACAAAATGAAGATGAAGCATCTACTGTAGGTAAAATTCAAAAATTTATGGGTGAAATTAATTTTAATGAAAAAGCAGACGTAATTTACAATAAATTTAGAGGACTGACTCCTTGGCCAGGTTTGTTTTTCAAATTAAACGATAAAACTGTAAAAGTTCACAATATCAACATAATAGAACAATATAATGATAATAAGAATGGAGAAGTTGTAAAAGTAGATAAGAATGGGATTAAAGTTGCTTGTGAAGATGGATTTATAGTTATCACAAGATTACAACTTCCGAATAAAAAACCTCTTAACGTTAGCGAATATTTGAATGGAAATTCATTTGAAGAGGGAATAATTTTGTAGGAGGAATCATTGTTTAATTTTTATTATGATAGAACTATGCTACTTTTGATTCCGGCTTTGATATTGGCATTTTACTCACAAATCAAAGTCACTCATACTTTTGATAAGTATAAGAAAATTACAAATTCAAAAGGATTGACTGGAAAAGAAATGGCAAGAGTTTTGCTTGATTACGAAGGTTTGTCTGATATAGAAATAGTAAATGTTCAAGGAAGCTTGACTGATTACTATGATTCATCAAAAAAAGTTTTGGCTTTATCAGATGCAGTTTATAATAGTCAGTCGATTTCTGCAGTTTCTGTAGCAAGTCACGAAGTAGGTCATGCGATTCAAGACAAGGAAAATTATGGTTTCTTGAGATTTAGAGAATCTTTGTTTCCTGTTGTGAATTTCGCATCGAAATCAGTGTGGATTTTACTTTTACTTGGATTTATGTTTAGCATGAGACCATTAGTAGAATTTGGAATTATTTTATTCTCAGCGACCGTTTTATTCCAACTAATTACATTGCCAGTTGAGTTTGATGCTAGTAGTAGAGCTATACGAGCTTTATCAAATGGACTATTGGCTGATGATGAAATAGAACCTGCGAAACAAGTTTTAAAAGCAGCTGCATTAACTTATATTGCAAGTGCTTTGGTTTCACTGTTACAATTGGTAAGATTAATACTGATATCAAGAGATAGAGATTAAAAATTAATGTAGATTGAACCTAGGGTTAATCCTTTTAGGTTCAATTTTTTTATTTTTGCTGTTTTAGTGTAAA
>NZ_JAGYZD010000154.1 GCF_018371055.1 Finegoldia magna
TTTACAGTTTCAGTTGCTTTTCTGTAGTTTTCAATCATTTTTCTCCATTTTCCATCTTCTTCGCCTTTGGATTTTAGTTTCATTTTTCTCATTATATATTTATCCAAATTTTGTTCTTGGAATTTCAATGGAACTTCATAAATAAAATCAACATTGAATGATTGAATGATGGCTTCAACTGGGACATCGCAGAACAACGAGATTTTTTCTTTTAATTCATCTGTAACTATTCCTTCACTTCTTAGTATAATTACATTTGTTTTAATTCCTAAACTCATCAATTCTTTGTAAGAATGTTGTGTTGGTTTAGTTTTTAATTCATTACTTCCAGGAATTGTAGGAACTAATGTTGTGTGAATAAACAATACATCCTCTTTTTCATTTTCTGCGTGGATTTGTCTGATTGCTTCCAAAAATGGCAATGATTCAATATCCCCAACAGTTCCACCAATTTCTGTAATTACGATATCTGCTTGAGATTCTTCAGCTGCTTTATAAACCGCTTTTTTTATTTCATCAGTAATATGTGGAATAACTTGAACAGTTTTACCATTATAATCTCCACGTCTTTCTTTTTTGATAACATCATTATAGACTTTTCCTGTAGTGATGTTAGATCTTTGAGTTAATTCTTCATTAATAAATCTTTCATAATGGCCTAAATCAAGGTCAGTTTCTGCACCATCTTTTGTAACAAAAACTTCTCCATGTTGATACGGGCTCATAGTACCTGGGTCAATATTTAAATACGGATCAAATTTTTGCATAAATACAGAAATACCTCTGTCTTTTAGCATTCTACCAATACTTGCTCCACTAATTCCCTTACCAATACCAGAGACAACTCCTCCAGTAATAAAAATAAATTTACTCATTACTCCTCCTATATTTATATTAATGATGAATATATATCTTGAATATCACACAAACTATAATTTTCTTTGTAGATATATTTTTCAAGGCTATCGTGTATTTCTCTGATTTCTTCGATTAATGGACTAATTTCATATTGAAAATACTTAGCTTTTTCATATTTTGATTCAAAATCAGATTTGTGTAGCATCTGTTCTAAATTATTTCTCTTATTGATGATTTCATTTAAACCATTTTTTAATTTTTCTTGAGTGGAAATTAAACTGTCTATACTGCATTTTTCAATTAAACTTGTGTTTTGAAGAAGTTGTTTTGAGAATGCATTAATGACAAATTTATCTAACATGTAAATCAAAGTTTTCGCTTCAATTTCATGAGTAGTTATTACATCTTCTAATCCTACATCGTAGATTGCGTGTAATTCTTCCTCACTTAGTATACCACAAAAATCCCTTATAGATTCTTCTGAAATTAATGAATACAATGAATCAAAATAATGAACTAAATCCAACAAACCTCTTTTCTTTGCTTCTTCTCTCCATAGTTCTGTATAATTATCTTGTCTGTATAGTATATGTTTGTGGTTTTTCAAAATATTTACTACTTCTGATTTGATAAATTTTTCGATATTTTCATTTTGAGATTTGAACTTTTCGTAAACTCTTTTGATTGCATTAGCATACATTGTGTTTAAAACTATATTTACATCACTTGCACTGTTCGATGAACCCAACATTCTAAACTCAAATTTGTTTCCGCTAAATGCAAATGGACTTGTTCTATTTCTATCTGTCATATTTGGTGGTATATAGTCAAATCTATTTATTGAAAACTCTGGATAATTTATGACGATTTCTTCTTCATTCATAAGTGAATTGAATGTTTCTTCAATATCTTGTCCCAAGTCCATGGAAATAATTGATGGTGGAGCTTCATCTCCTCCTAATCTATAATCATTAGATGTTGTTGAGGATGCTGATCTTAATAATGCTTGAGATTTGTCCACTGCTTCAATTAAACATGCTATAAATATCAAAAATACCAAATCATTTTCCATGTCTGCTTTTGGTGAGAATACATTTCTACCATGATTTGTAACTAATGAATAATTGTTATGCTTACCAGAACCATTT
Organism: Finegoldia magna; assembly: GCF_018371055.1. GTDB lineage: Bacteria > Bacillota > Clostridia > Tissierellales > Peptoniphilaceae > Finegoldia > Finegoldia magna_I. The sequence continues at coordinate 2,007 of NZ_JAGYZD010000154.1, forward strand.
ACGCCTTTGAATGGTTTTTCATGCAATAAACATACCAAATGATGCTTTCTAGCTGTAGTTTTAAGTATTTCCATTACCAAGTGGTTATCATCTACAGAAATATTTGCGTTTTCAAAAAGAATCGCTACTTCGAATTGATTAGGAGCAACTTCATTGTGTTCTGTTTTAGCATATATCCCTAATCTGAATAATTTCTCGTCTATATCTCTATAAAATGCTTCTACTCTTTGAGGAATTGAACCAAAATAATGATCAGTAAGCTCTTGTGATTTAGGCGCTTGTGCCCCTAACAATGTTCTTCCTGTATTTATTAAATCTATTCTTTCTTTGTACACATTTTCATCTATAAGAAAGAATTCTTGCTCCAAACCTATTTTGACTTTCATTCTGTAACAATGTTCATCAGAAATTTCATTGTATAGTTTTGTCGCATAGTCAGATAAATAATCCAAACTTTTTAAAAGGGGAAGTTTTTTATCTAATGTTGTCCCATCATAAGATACAAATACCGATGGTATATACATAATATTGTCTACTATGAAAGTATTAGAAGTACAATCCCAATAAGTATATCCTCTAGCTTCAAATGTAGATCTGATTGATCCTGTTGGAAAAGATGAAGCATCAGGCTCTCCTTTTATTAATTCACTAGCTGAAAATCTATTTATAGGAGTATTATCGTCTCCTCTATCCAAAAATGAATCGTGTTTTTTTGCTGTCAAACCGTTTAATGGTTGGAACCAATGACAAAAATGAGTAGCTCCTCTTTCTATTGCCCATTTTTTCATCGCATGCGCAATAATTTCTGCTGTTTCAATATCTAGTAAATCTTCTTTTCTAACTGCGTTTTTCCATTTTTGATAAACCGGAAACGGCAGAGAGTCTTTCATTTGTTTTTTGTCAAAAGTGTCAATCCCAAAAATTTTATTAGTATCCATAAATACCTCCATGTATTAAAATAAAAAAAATTGGCAATCAAAGAAAGCCAATTTATGAAAAACAAAAATAGTGTTTTTTTTATTATATTTAATCACAGTTTTGTTGTCAAGTATTTTATTGTTTTTTCTTATTCTTTTTTATGATTACTTGTATTTCAGAAGCATCGCTTGGATTGATCGGAATAAGTTTGTTAGTAGTTTTGGAATTTTTCAAAGTTAATTCCAAAAATCTCTTATCTTTGGAATATTTCCATTGTTTGATATCTTCATATTCAGCCAAAAATCCATTGAAATAAATCCCTTTATCTGTAAATGAGATTTTTTCGAATGTTAAATAAATGAATATTACTCCAAGTAATATATAAATTAATGGGAACCATGTTTTTTGTTGGTAAAGATACAATAATCCCAATATTACAATTGAATATGATGCAACCATCATTAAAACTCTTTTTCTTTGGTTAAAGTTTTTGATGACTCTACCAATATTTTTTTTGACTTTGTATACATTGTACATTTGCTTCAATCCAAAAAGCAAAATCAATATATACATCACATTAATAATATTTTGTGCGCTCATTATTTCTCCTAATTTTCTATATTGTTTTCTATTTCTTCGTCTTTTTTTCTTACATCGACTAATTCTTTTGGTTCATTTTCGTGAATTTTTGTCTTAGTGTATTTGTCAAATATAGCTTCGAATTCTTCTTGGCCAATAGTTTCTTTTTCTAAAAGTCTGTTTGCCAATGCATGTAACAAATCGATGTTTTCATTTAAAATATTTAAAGCTTTGTTGTACGCTTCATCGATTAGTTCTCTCATTTCAGAATCAATTTCATAAGCTATCTTGTCAGAATACTGCTTGTTCTTACCAAGCTCTTCACCTAAAAATACTTCAGAGTCATCTCCACCGTACATCATAGGTCCCAATCTTTTACTCATACCGTATTTTGTTACCATTGCATGTGCGATTTTTGTTGCTCTTTCAATATCGTTACTTGCTCCAGTGGAAATATCGTCAAGCACAACTTCTTCTGCTGCACGTCCACCTAAAAGCGAAATCAATTTGTGTTGCATTTGTCTTTTAGTCATAAATTTCGCATCTTCTTGTGGAAGATATGCCGTAAATCCTCCGGCTCTTCCTCTAGGAATAATTGTAATCATGTGAACTTTGTCATTATCTTCCAAGAATCCGGATACAATCGCATGACCAGATTCGTGATAAGCTGTAAGCACACGTTCTTTTTCTATTACAACTTGTGATTTCTTTTCTGGACCAGCTAAAACTTTTATCGATGCTTCTTTGAA
>NZ_JAGYZD010000155.1 GCF_018371055.1 Finegoldia magna
CAAAAGCTACTAATACAACTGGTGTTATTTACAAAAATGAAATTGAATCAATGAATAAACAGATAGAAAAATTATCAAAAGAAATATGGCAGATCCATTCCCTACTTCTTAATAAATCAAAAGAAAGTTCTGGTGATTAGTATGGCAATTACGAAAATACATCCTATAAAATCAACTCTAAATTTGGCAATAGACTATATAACTAAGAGTGAAAAAACTGATGAAAAAATCTTGGTATCTTCATTCAAATGTCATCCATCTACTGCACACATTCAATTTATGAAAACACGAGAAGACAATGATACTAAAGGTACAGTTTTGGCTAGACATTTAATTCAATCTTTTCTACCAGGAGAGGTTGATCCTATAAAAGCTAATGAAATTGGAATGGAATTATGTAAGAAAATTTTAAAAGAAGATTATGAATTTGTTCTTGCAACTCATATAGATAGAGGGCATATCCATAACCATATTATTTTTAATAATGTTAATTATAAGACTGGTAAATGCTACCAATCTAACAAAAAAACTTACCATAAAATCAGGTATCAAAGTGATGAATTGTGTAAAGAAAATAAGCTTTCAGTCATTGATAAATATTATGAAGCTTACAAAAGAAAATATAAAACTTCTGGTAAATCCTGGTATGAATATGACCAAAACAAGAAAGGAAATTCTTGGAAGTCTAAACTGCAATTTGATATAGATAGAATGATTAATAAGTCTAACTCGTGGAAAGAGTTTTTAGAAAATATGAAATCTCTTGATTATGAAATTAAGTTTGGTAAACATATTGCTTTTCGTCATAAAGATAAGCAAAGATTTACAAGAGCAAAGACTATCGGAGAAGATTATACTGAAGATAAAATTAAAGAAAGAATAGATTTAGCTATTATGAACAAAGCTAATCCTATTAAAAAACGTGTAGGAAATGTTATTGATATATCTACTAATGAAAAAGTACAATCCTCTAAAGGTTACGAAGTCTGGGCAAGAAAACATAATATCAAAACAATGGCTGATTCAATAATTAAACTTAGAGAACAAGGAATTAATTCAATTACACAACTTGATGATCTAATAAAAAAATCTGCCGATGATAGACAAGACTTGTTAGATAAAATAAAGAAAGTTGAAAGTGAAATGAAAAGTTTATCCCAAGATATGGAAGATATTAATACTATAAATAAGTATCGTGAAATCTATAAATACCATAAGAAAAATCCTGAAGATAAGCAATTTGCAGACGAGTATTATAGCGAACTTTCCATTTATAAAATAGCCGCAAAAGAAATCTTAGAAAATTATAATAAGCTACCAAAGACAAAAGAAATACTATCCAAACTCGATAAATTGCAAGAAAAAAAGAACACCCTTATGCAAGAGTATTCTTTGAATAAAGAACAATTTTCTGACCTTGTTCAGTATAGGAAAAACTATGAAAATTATTATGGGAAGGAGGTGGAGAGGTAGCTTCTCTCCATCATCATTTATTACAAAGTTGATGGTTTATGTTCTATTCCATACTCAATTAAATCTTCAATATTATCTTTAATATCGCTATAAACATTTTTGCTTGATAAGTATACAGAATCAAAACATTTAACATACTTTGACAGTTTTTCACCTTCTAATGTTAAATAATCAAAAGGATTGTTGCCCTTATCATCTTGCTCTCCCAATGCATTCTCCAACTTGTGGATATAAATTCCAACAATACCTTTGTTTAACTCGTATGCTTTTTTTATTTCATAATTTATCCATTTTCTATTTGCTGTTTTTTCTCCAATCAAAACAACTAAACATGAACGCTTGTTTAGCTGTTCATCAATCCATTCTTTAATTTTACTTTCAGTTTTTTCTTTTACTTCCTCCCAGTCATTATCTGAAAAGGTAGAGCTACTGTCTACTTTCCCCATGTTGCGAACCTGTCCTGCCCTCCAATTATCATTGTCGTAATGAAAGCTAAAAAACACCTGTCTTTTTGCCATTTAAAACTCCTCCTTATTTAATATTTTAACTGCTTGTACTATGTTTTTAATAGACATATCTATATCGCCATTGCTTTGTTTATTTGCCTGTTCAATTGCACTTATTATATGTTTGTCTAAAATTTCTTGAGTTGTTTGTTTAAATATTTCTTTGGCTGCCCCGCCAGTATATTCAATAGGCAAACATACTAATCCATGTTTTTTACATAACTCAAATTCATCCATCACTCCATGTGCAATATCTTCTGTTTTTTTGTTTCCAAAAATGAATATAGCGATGCCACAATTTTCAATCATCTGCTCTCTATTTTCTTTATATAGCTTATCTAAATCAATACCTAATGAACTATTTTGAGGAAAAGGCATAAGCGTTAAAAAATCATTTATTTTGGACTTATGAGTCAAACAATAATCTGCAACTCCATTTAATACAAAATCACCGACACCTTTACCATATCCATTCACAATATGATAACCATTTTTTGATAGTTCAAAAGATAGTTTATGAATAAAATTTTCTCCAGTTTCCTGAGAATAAGTCGAATAGGAGTACGCACTACCCGATATAAATATTGTTTTCCTTCTAAATCTATCAACAAGAGTACTTAATATTTCAGTGATTTCATCATATTTATCTACTAAATATGTAAAAATACCATATCTATTTAGATCTTCAATTTGTAGCTCCTGTCTTGCTTTTTTGTATTCATAATCCTCATCGGTATCTTGGATCCTTTTCATAATACAGTAATGTTTTCTTGTATTCTTTTCATCGAGCAATACCCTCAATCTTCCAATTACATAGTTAAAGTTTGGATCTTCAAAACTAAATCCTAAAAATAGAAATGTCTTGGTAAGCAAATCTCCCTCTAAAACTTCTCTGAATAACTTTCTTTTGTTATATCCAAATTCTTCATAATCACTTCTTGTAAGTACTGCATCTTCAGGAGTTTCTACATCTCCGTGTAGTTTATAAACGATTGCATCAAAATCATGATTTGTGCCTCTTAATTGCTCATCTGTTGTTTTTACATAAGGCTTTTTCATATTATCTTCTAAAGCTTTTTCAATTAACTTATCATAATTAGTCGTCCAAAAAGTGGAAATCGGTAACTGTGATAATAGTTTATGATTATCAGTAGGTTTTAGTAATTGAGAAAATTGCACTTTGATCAAGTCATCTATTGATGTTCTCTTCTTTGAATTAGCATAATACTGAGCTAAGCTAACCAAATCATTTTCTTTTTCAACATTTAACCCAATTTCTTTTGCAGGCTCTCTTAGAAGTTCTTTCCAACTACAAAATCCAGCAGGAATTGATAGTCCCGCTCCAATGAATGCTCCCAATTCATCACTTTTAATGGCTTTTTCAATTTCTCTAATCAAATCTTTTTTAGATACTTCACCTTTAATAATAAACACCTCCCCTTATTTTCTCGGTCCTAAAAACTTATCTTCATTCATTTGAATTTTCCTTTATCCAATATAAATTAGCTTCCAGCAAATTTACAATATCTTCATCTGTTTCATAACATGTTAAATTTATCTTTTTTATAAGTTTACTATCAATAATTCTCTGAATTAGTGCCGCAGAAAGGATTCCAGAGCCAGCTCCTGGATCAAGAATAGATATTTCATCTCTTTTAATATTTAACTCAATTAAAGATGCCATAAATTTTGCTGTTTCTTTACTCGTAAAAAACTGTCCTATTCTTTTTCAAGTTTCTTTAGATGCGATCTTAATATATTCATTTGTCTTATCTAAAACATAATCAATCATTTTCATCTTTAACTAACTCCATAATTTCGCAAAGATTACAATTTAATCCTTCACATATTCTTAACAATACGTCAGTTGTAATATTCTCCCCATTTTTCATTTTATAAAATGTACTTCTACTAATATTTGTTTTTTCCATTAATTCTGTGTTATTTAAATCTAGGTCAATCATTTTTTTAAATAGCTTTTTATAGCTGATTTTTAACATGACTATCTCTCCATTCATGAATTCTGTATCAATTATATTATAGCATAAATCTTCACTTTTTTCATAATATTATTCACTTTTCTAAAACACAAATACAAAAAAATAAAGGCAGTCCGAAGACTGCCGATATTTATCTCTCTGTATCTTTGCTATGGTCTTTCTTAGTTGACTTAGTTTTGTCATCTGTCTTAAAGCTTTTTATTTGCCCTAATATGGACTTTTTATC
>NZ_JAGYZD010000156.1 GCF_018371055.1 Finegoldia magna
TAAATGATGAATGGTATTGGGATTATAGGATTAATATAACGACAAATGGGATTAATTATGCTAGTAAAGAAGTACAAGATTTTATAAAGAAAAATCAAGGAAAACTTGAAATTGCAATTACCTTAGATGGTACAAAAGAAAAACATGATATGCACAGAGTTTTCCCAAATGGAAAAGGTTCTTATGATGAAATAATAAAAAACATAGAACTGTACAAAAATCAATTTCAAGCTTCTACCAAAGTTACTTTTTCAAGTAAAGATTTAAAATATTTGAAAGATAGCATAATCCATTTATGGGAATTAGGAATATCTGATGTAGCAGCAAATGTAGTATTTGAAGATGTTTGGCAAGATGGAGATGAAAAAATTTTTGAAGACCAGTTAATTGAATTGGCAGACTATATCCTGGAAAATAGACTATTTGATAAATATTCTTGTACTTTATTTGATGAATCTATAGGTTTTCCAAATAGTAGAGAAATATTAGAAACAGCTTCATGTGGTGCTGGAAAGATGATTGCAGTTGGTCCTGATGGATCATTGTATCCATGTATGAGATATAAAGATTATTCACTTAACAATAAAAAAGAAGTTGTAATTGGTGATGTAGAGAATGGTATAGACTTTGATAAAATAAGACCTTATTATCTGTTAAATACAAAACTTCAATCTGATGAGGAGTGTCTTAACTGTAGGATTGCAAGTGGATGTACTTCATGTTTTGGTCATAATTATGACTCTGCAGATAGTAACACAAATTTTCAAAAGGCAAAGTATATTTGTAAAATGCATAAAGCAAGAATAAGAGCAAATAACTACTACTTTGCAGAACTATATAATAGGTATGGAATAGAAAGAGAAATTAATAACGGAGGAAGAGATAAACTTTATTTTTTGTTATCTAATTCACCCGTAAGAACTTGTGCTAGTAGTGAAGATAGAAGTGATCCTTCTATTATGTCTAATGAAACAATAATGCAAGGATTAGAATATGCTAAAAATAATTTTCTAAGACCAGTATTCATACATAGTAATTATGGACTCAATTTAAATTTCAAAGAGATAGACTTAAAAGGACATAATATTTTTCACTATTGCTCAATAAGAAATCAAGATAGCATAAGAAAAATAACTAATAACTATATCCTTACAATTGAATATCCTGATGATGAAGAGTTTGTAAGAAATATGAAACTAGAAGAAAATATAATTCTAAATATATCATCTAAATGTTTAAGTGATATGGAGACTTTTATAACAAAATTATTCAATAAGACTAACAGGATTAATCTAAATATATTAGATATTGATAAACAATTCAATTATAACCTATATGAAAAACAACTAAAGAATATTTCTGATTATATTTATTACGAATATGTGAATAAAGGAATAATTAAAGAACTGAATGTAATAACTGATGAATTATTTATGAAGACAAAAGAATTATGTGATAGTGGATTAAATTCTTATACCCTTGCTAGCAACGAAAAGTTTTATGTTTGTCCAGAATTTTACTTTAATTTTCCTTTGGATTATATAGGAAGCTTAGAAGATGGAATAAAAGAGAAATACAATAGACATTTATACTCAGAAAAATATTCTCCACTTTGCAATAAATGCAGTGTTTGTCATTGTAATTCTTGTAGTTTTGAAAATTATATAAATACAAATGAAATTAATATACCTTCTAAGAATTCATGTGTAAAATCTAGTATTGAATATATAGTCTCTTACGAATTACAGAAAAAATTATCAAAGTTAATGGACTTTGATAGACATATAAAACCATTAAATTATTTAGATCCATTTGTTGATGTTTTAGAAAAAAATCCTGTAAATGGAATTTTAAACAAGAAATACTTGGAGGATAGCTAAGTTGAAAGAAGTTGGAACATTAACACAGGAAGAATGTAGTAATATAGAAGAGCTTCTTGAAAAGAAAATAGCATTAGAAAACCTGTTGAATATTTTATCTGAAAGTCAAGAAATTTATAAAGAAGTAGATAGAGATTATAAAAACATAGTAGAAGAATATGAGAAATGGTGGAGAGATACATCCGATAAATATATTTGGGAAAGTACTGAAAATTCTTTTTGGTCAATTGATTTTAAATCTAGGAAAGTATATTTAGTAGATGAATAATATGTTTGATTGGAGTGAACACAAAAAAATAATTGATAAATTTATATTACCACAGAAAAAGAAAATTATATATTTAATAATAGTCATACTATTAGGAATAATTGCGAGTATGGCGATTCCTTATGTATTTGGGAAAATTATTGATTTGATAGTAATAAAAGATTTGCAATTAGTATTAAAGTTTATTCTCATAAGTCTATTTTTAAATATATTTCAAAGTTTAAGCAGTATTTTGGAGGAATGGATAGGCAATATATTATCTATAGATTGTTCAAATAGTATAAAAGAAGCGATGTTCGCTAAAATTTTAGATACAAGATATGAATTTTTAAATTCGTATGGTGAAGGAGAACTTGTAAGTAGAATAGAAAATACAGGCGATAAAATAGTCAGTTTCTATATAGATTTATTTTCAAGCATAGTTATGATTATGTTTAGCATCATTATATCTGCTTATATTATGATTAGGATATCATTAAAGTTATTTATAATTGCGATTATATTACTTCCATTGACCTACGGAATTAACTATATATTCAAAAATACTATTATTAGTAAACAAAGATACTATATTACAAAATTAGATGCATATTCAGATTATCTTGTAGATACGATTTCAAATTTAACTGGAATAAAACTAAATAATCTGGAAAAAACATTTAAAAGAAATTATAAAAATAAGCTTCAGGATTTAAAAAATGTATCTATGTCTAATTTGAAGATAAATATGACTGTAAGGAGTTTACAAGATTTGATAACTATTATTTTAAGTTCTCTAATTTTATTTACTTCGGCGAGGTTAATAATATTAGGAAATTTGACATTGGGAAATATAGTTGCCTTTAGTAGTTATATGGAAAAGTTACATTCGTCAATTAAAAAAATTGGTGATTTAAACTTATCTTTTAATGAAGTTATTGTAGATTTAGAACGATATAGGAAAATTATGTATCATGACAATGAAAAGAAAATTGATGGAAAGAAATTATCAAAAGTAACTAGCCTAAAATTTAAAGATGTTTCATTTAAATATGATGATGGATACATATTGAAAGATTTTTCATTTGAAATATCGAAGCCTGGTTTATATGGAATAGTTGGAGAAAATGGATCTGGTAAAACAACAATTTTTAACCTAATTAGTAAACTTTATACTGATTATGAAGGTGAAATCTTAATAAATGACATCGAAATAAGTGATATTAAAGATGAAGATTTAAGAGATGAAGTCTTATTTATAGAAAGCAAACCATTTATATTACGTGAAAACCTAAATTCTAATATTACATTATTCGAGAAAAAGAAGGTAGATGAATTATATTTAAAAAAAATAATTCAATTCTTAGAATTAAAAAGAATTGAAAAATATAGTACTAAAAATTTGAAAGACACTTTATCAAAAGGAGAACAACAAAAAATTCAGCTGGCTAGGATGATGATTGGTCGATATTCTTTGATTTTATTGGACGAAGTATTATCTGGATTGGATCAAGAGATGAAGGAAAAAGTAATTTCTAAAATAAAAGAAAGAAGTAAGAATAATATTCTAATAATAATTTCACATGAATATGAAATACAAAGGATATGTGATGGAATATTTTTAATGCCTGATAAAAATATTTCAATATAAAAGTATTCACAAAAGTTAGCTGAAATAAATTTCTAACTACTATAAAATTAAATTAGAAATAAGGCAGTAAAAGCGTTAGTAGCGTAAAGGAGATATGTTAATGAAAGAAAAATTAAAAAAAATATTTTTAGGGTTAATTTTTGTATTGGCTATTTGTGTACTTATCTTACCTAATAATAATGTAGCAGCATCCGATGGAGAAAATTTGAGCTATAGTGATATTGAAAAAATAGGAGATGAAGTTCAGAAATACATCATTGTAGATAATGGTAGGTTATATTTTGATTATCAAAGTGCACAAAATAATAACGAAAGTCCAAAAGTTATAGAACAAGGCTTATTGTTAGAATCAGTTAGTTCAAATTATGCAGAATTTAATACAGAAGGTTACAGAACTCGCTCAATAGGTTTACCAATAT
>NZ_JAGYZD010000003.1 GCF_018371055.1 Finegoldia magna
CTTTGTAATTAATATTTGAGATCAAATTCTTAATCATTGTTAATCGAATTTTATTTAGTTTTTCTATTTCTAAAGATAATAACTTATCTGGCTTCAATAGATTTAATTTATGATAAATATTTAATTCTTCATTGTATTTATCTTGTAAATTCTTCCTATAAGCTTTTTTTAAGTTATCCCTCAAAAATTGAAGATTATCCATATGTTCTTTAATAATATTTTTCGGTCCTAAAAATTCCAATTGCTTACCATAATACTCTAATTCTTGATTTTCATCTTCAAATCTTCTTATCAAAATTCTATTAATTTTAGCGTAACTTTCTTGTAAAAAGTACTTTAGTTCATCAAAATCAGCAGTGGCTATCTCAGCAGCTGCTGTTGGAGTAGATGCTCTTAAATCCGCTACAAAATCAGAAAGCATGAAGTCATTTTCATGTCCAACTGCACTAATTATAGGAGTCTTTGCATTGTAAATAGTTTTTAAAAGATTTTCATCATTATATGAATTTAGATCCTCAAAACTTCCACCGCCTCTTCCTACGATAAGTGTATCAAGATTTTGCTCATCCATGTATTTAATGCCCTCTATAATAGATTCTGCCGATTGTTCTCCTTGAACAGCACAATGATATATTAAAATATCGCAAATAGGATATCTTCTCTTTATTGTTCTGCATATATCATTCACGGCAGCTCCCGTAGAAGAAGTAATTACCCCTATAGATTTAGGATATTTGGTTATAGATTTTTTTGTTGATTCTGAAAAATAACCCTCTTGTTCAAGCTTTTCTTTTAACTCTAAATACTTTTGAAAAAGATCTCCAGTCCCTGATTTTTTACATTCTTTTACAAGAAGTTGATAAGTGCTTGATCCTTGATATGTTGTTATGCTCCCTCTTAGTTGAACTTTGTCTCCATCTTTTAAGTTAATAGTTTTTGCCAGAGACATTGTTTTGAAAATCATGCAAGAAATCAAAGCTTTTTCATCTTTTAATCTAAAATACACATGTCCAGAAATATTTTTATTAAAATTTGAAATCTCACCTTCAACCCACACGTTTGCTAGAATCGGATCCTTCTTCAAAGTGTTTTGAATATAATCAGAGATCTCTTTAACACTATAAACTTGCATTTTCTTTTCTCTTTAATACAGAGCCCAATATGCCGTTGATAAAACTGTATGATTTTTCTGTAGAATATTCTTTCGCTAATTCAACGGCTTCATTAATAGCAACACTATCTGGAGTGCTTTCCACGTATAGAATTTCGCAAACACCAACTTGTAAAATTGATAAATCAAGTTTGTTAATTCTGTCCAAGTTCCATTGTTTTGTGTTATTTTCTATGATATTCACTATGTCATCAATATGTTCAATAAAATTTAATACAATTTCTTTGAAAAATTCTATATCATTTTTATTAATATTCTGATATTTGCAAAATTCTTCAATTCTTTGTTTATCATAATCTCCATTCATATTCATTTCATAGATTAATTGCATTGCGCTTTTTCTAGATTGTCTTCTTGACATATTTCCTCCAAGAAAATAACCCTCTGATAAGAGGGTTACTTTAAATACTTATTTTCTCACAAACAACATCTACATTTATGACAACTAACCCAGTCATCATGCCGATATTTTCTTTTATTTTCTTTTGCACCTTATAGCATACATCCTTGATGTTATAATCAGAGTCTACTTCAATATGGGCTCTTACATTTACAGCATTGTCAAGAATTTCAATGATTACTGATTTTTGAGCTCCTTTTTGTATATTTACTTTTTCTGATTGTGGTGTCATAATAGCTTTTACACCTTCAACTTCCATGCAAGCTTCTGCTGCAATAAGGGAAATTATGTCATTAGAGATCTTTACAGATCCATTATTAAATTTATTATCCATGTTATTCCTCCACACACAAATTTTATCAAAAAATGAAAAAAAATTCAATTTTAATTTATTATTGCTTCTATAAATTTTTCTGGTTCAAATTTAACCAAATCATTAACTTGTTCGCCAATGCCTATGAATTTTACTGGAATTCCCAATTCCATTTCTAGTGGAAAAATCATTCCTCCCTTAGCCGTACCATCTAGTTTTGTAATTATAGCTCCCGTCAAGTCAGTTGCATTCATAAATTCTTTTGCTTGAATAATTGCGTTTTGTCCAGTAGTACCATCTACAATGAGTAAAATTTCTTTTTTAGCTTCTGGATATTCTTTTTCAATAACTCTTTTAATTTTATTCAACTCATTCATTAAATTCTTTTTATTATGAAGCCTTCCTGCTGTATCACAAATTAATATATCTGCATCCCTACTTTTCATAGCACTAACTCCATCAAAAACAACACTTGCTGGATCAGATCCTTCTTTGTGACTGATAATATCAACCTTAGCTCTATTTGCCCATTCAGTTAGCTGCTCTATAGCTGCCGCTCTAAAAGTATCGGCTGCAACCATCAAAACTTTTTTGCCATCCTTTTTGAATTTCATGGCTAATTTACCAATTGTGGTAGTTTTTCCAACACCGTTTACGCCTACTACTAAAATAATAGTTTTATCATCTACATTTAAATTATTATCAATTTTATCGTTAATTATATTTTCTTTTAAAATATCAGCCAAAACATTTTTTATTTTACTTGGATCTTGAATGTTATTCAGCTTTACTTTATCTCTCAATTGACCCACAATTTTTAATGTGGTTTCAACGCCAATGTCCGCTGAAATCAAAGTTTCTTCAATTTCTTCGAACAATTCTTCATCTACAGTTCTATAATTAGCTAAAACTTGATCAATCTTATTTGAAATATTGTCACGAGTTTTAAGTAATGAATTCTTTAATTTTTCAAAAAATCCTTCTTTATTTTCTTCTTTATCTTCGTTAATTTCTTCGGATTCTTCTGGATGTTTTTCGCTATTAGTTCCAGAATCTTCATTTTTTTCTTCTACGACTTCTTCGCTTTTTTCTATATTTTCATTGGATTGACTATTTTCTAATTCTTCTTGTTGTAAATCTTCTTCTGTATTTTTTACTTCTTCGTCGTCTTTTTTAGACTTAAACTTATCAAAGAACTTATTTAGCATATCTCTCTCCTATCTACATCTAATTTAATCATTTTAGATATTCCATCTTTTTCCATACTTATTCCATATAATATGTTAGCTATTTCCATTGTACTTTTTCTATGTGTAATAATAATGAATTGAGTTTTTTCTTTAAATTTAATTAAATATTCCTTGTATCTCTTAATATTTATTTCATCTAAAGCAGCATCTATTTCGTCTAATATACAAAAAGAAGATGGTCTTGTCTCAAAAATCGCAAAAAGCAACGCTACCGCTGTCAATGATCTTTCTCCACCGGACAACAAGTTTAGACTTTGAAGTTTTTTTCCAGGTGGTTGAGCAGTTATTTCAATTCCAGAACTTAGAACATCATCTTCGGTCAATTTAAGACTTGCGTATCCACCATTAAAAAGCTGTTTAAAAATTGCAACAAATTTTGTGTTTATTTCTTCAAATTTTTTGGTAAATACTTCTTTCATTTCTCCATTAAGCTTATTAATAGCGCTCATGATATCTTCCCTGGATTCAATCAAATCATTTTTATTTTTCGTCATAAAATCAAATTCTTTTTTAACTGATTCATATTCTTGAATGCTATCTACAGAAAAAGATCCAATATTTCTTAAATCATTGGTAATTTTATTGATTTCTTTCTGACTAATTTTAATATCAGGATTAGATTCTATTGTATCGATATTAATATCATAAAGCTCATTAATATCTATTTTGATATTATTTAACTTCTCTGTTGTATTTAAAGCCTTTTCAATTAATGAATTATTGCTAATTTCTGTTTTTTGAACACTAGCATTCGAATCATAAATTGATTGCTCAATCTTAGATAACTCTGATTTAAATTCATTCATATTGGACTTCATATCTAAAATTTCATTATTTAGCCCAGAAATAATATCATCATAATCAATAGTTTTAGATGTTATATCATTTTTATGGTTTTTGTACTTAGCAATATTTTTATGAATCTCATCAATTTTAACTGAATTAACTTTAAAGTTATCTTCCAAATATTCTTTCCTAATTTTTGCGTCATTTAACTGATTATTAAATATATTTAAATCCCTTTGTACAGAAGAGTATTCGGATTTTAAACTAATCATATTCATTTTGTCCAAATTATATTGTTCTTGTAATTTGTCAATTTCAACACTTAATTCTTTTAAAACACTTTCTAATTCGACAATTTGATTTTTTAAATCAGTTTCTTGTAAATCATTGGCTTCACTTAGTGTCGTACTTGAATTCAACTTATTATCAAAATCACTAATATTAGATTTCAAATATTTAATCTCAAACTGCTTGTCCTTGATGTTGCTATTACAAGAATCCCTTTCAGTTCTTAATCTAATAAGCTTATCTTCTATAATTCCTAAATCGGATTTATTTTTATTAATAGTATCGAAGTTTTCTTCGTATATTTTTTTCAAACTGTTATATTCATTAACACAGTTTTTATATATACTTTCAACAGAATTTAAGCTGTTTTTCGTCGATAGTATTGAGTAATTAGAAGGTTTTTTATATCCACCTACCATTGAACCCCAACTATTAATGATATCCCCATCTAACGTAACTATCCTAAAGCTTTTATATTTCTTACTTACTAAAATCGCATCGTCCATGTTTTGAGTGACAAGGGTTTTCTGTGCAAAATAATCTACAATATCCCTAAATTTTTCATCAGATTTTATAAATTCATTTAAATGACCAAGTACTAATTCATCCTTTACATAATCAAAATTTCGTGGTTTTATTTTATTTAATGGCAAAAAAGTAAGTCTTCCAATCTTGTTTGACTTTAAAAAACTAATTAATTCCTTACCATCATTTTCATTTCTAATAATAATATTTTGAAATGCTGATGACATTATTGCATCTACAGATTTCTCATACTGTTTCTCTACACTGATTAAATCTCCAAGTGTCCCTATTACTTTGTCTTGTAAACTAGGATTTAACTTCTTAAAAAAGTTTTGAACTGTAAAGTTGTATCCTTCGTGATTATCTATTGTATTTTTCAAAAACATATATTTGTTTTTGTTAGTTATCGATTCTTCCTTTAAGTTAGATAATTTGTCTCTTAGATCAAGTAAAGATTTTTCTTTATCATTTATAATTCTAGAAAATTCTGCTTTTTCTTTATTTAAATTATCCAAACTTTTGTCATAATCCTTTATCATTACTTCGAAATTTCGTAATTCTTCTACTAATTGATTTAATTTGAATTCAGATTCTTCTTTTTGCTTTTTTACCTCTGATATTTCCTTCAATCTTTCTTGTTCAATCGCATCACGTGAAGATTTTTCTATAATATGTTGTGTATAAATTGACTGTAATTTATTTAATTCTTCAGACTTTTTATCGCCTAATTGTTTTTTTATATTAAGCTCATCTTCAGAATCATCAATATTCAATTTTTCTAAATTTGAATTTATTTCTTCAAGCTTTTTCTCTGAATTTTTTATTGTATTCTGTAAATGATCAATTTTTGATATTAGATTTTTAATTTCTGATGAATAATTCTCGTTCTCTTTTATTAGTCTCTCTAATTCTGTGTTGCTATTTTTAAGTCTTTCATCATTCAATTGAATATCTGATTCATTTTTTATTTTTTGACTCTTAATATCAGCTAATTTAGAGATTTTTAATTCGGTATCTATATCTATTTTATTAATGTTTTTTAATAAATCATTTCTTTTATTTTCGAAATCTACAAGTTTTGATTTAACGTCAATCAAGCTTTTATCATTATTTTCTTTTTTCTCAATTACATCTCTTAGTGTAATAGAAAGTTTTTCGATATCCAATAAAGCTTTTTGGATTTCCATTTCCTTTAGTTTTTCTTCAAGAACAATTCCTTGTTTAGCCTTTTTACTTTCTTTTTCTAAATATTTTAATCTATCAACTTGAGAAATCAATATATCTTCAATTCTTAGTAAATTCTCATTAGTTTGTTCAAGCTTTTTAACACTTTGCTCTTTAATGTACTTTTGTTTGGAAATTCCAGATGCTTCTTCGAATAATTCCCTTCTATCTTCGCTTTTTGATGACAGAATTTCGTCGATTTTACCTTGACCTATTACAGAATACCCTTCTTTTCCAATTCCTGTATTTAAAAATAATTCCTTTACATCTTTTAGGCGAACTTGATTTTTATTGATGTAATATTCACTTTCACCAGTACGGAAAACTCTTCTCGTTACTGTAATTTCTTGATAATCAATGTCTTTCCATAGGTCATTTTCAAAAGTTATGCAAACTTGTGCAAAGTTAACAGGTTTTTCTTTCTGAGTTCCAGCAAAAATAACATCTTGCATTTTATTTCCACGGAGATTTTTGGCTGACTGTTCACCTAAAACCCATAAAATAGCATCTGAGATATTTGACTTCCCGCTACCATTTGGCCCAACAATTGCTGTTATGGGATTATCAAAATTCAATTTTATTTTATCTTTAAAAGACTTAAAACCTTGCATTTCAACTGATTTTAATCCCACAACTACACCTCTTTTTCGATGTTTTTAAAAATATTTTCTAAATTAATATCAATTTTATTGATATCATCTAACACTACGAAGTTTTTATCTGAATTAGAATATTTTATGGTTTTTAATCGATACTTTTCTTTAAAGTATTTTTTGTTTTCCCCATTATAGCCGACAAAATTATTCAAAATATTTGATTTGGCATGTATTTCAAGTGTTTCAAGATTTTCATTTTTCAAGATATAATCTATAACTTTTCTGTACAAATTATCTTCTACAAGTTGTCTGTAATTTGGATGAATTGCACCCGCAACTACATCTTCGCCTTGTTTTATATTTTCTGTATTTAGGAGACCTAATCTAATAACTGGTATATTAGCATTTATAAATTTCAAATATATTTTGGTACAATTTTCGACCGAATCTTGCAGATTTTCCGGACTATATTTATTTAATTTGGTATAAGTCTCTAGCATAGTATTTTTTATAACCAAAGTTGGATATATCCTGACAAAATCAGGTTGTAACTTGATTAATTCATCTGCAGTATATAAGTCCATCTCTGGCGTTGATTTGTATAAGCCTGTCATCATTTGAAGCCCTAAACTAAATCCCATAGATTTTATTAACTCAGAAGATGTTCTAACGCACTGACTATCGTGACATCTTAAATTTGCATCTAATACACTATCTACCATTGATTGAACACCTAATTCTATAGTTTCTACGTTAAATTCCTTAAGAATATTTAAAATGTGTTCATCAATATAATCAGGTCTTGTAGAAAGTCTAATAGATCTAACTTTATCGTCTTCAATGAATTCATTTGCTATTTTTAAATAGTCTATCATAGCAGTTTCTTCAATTCCTGTAAATGATCCACCATAAAAAGCTATCTGAATATCTTCTTGACCTTTATTAGGAAAATTTGCAAGTTGATTTCTAATTTCATTTCTTATTTCATCTTTTTTAACGACTTCAATATAATTTGTGATTTTGCGTTGATTACAGAAAATACAATCATTTGGACAACCTAAATGAGGAATAAACAATGATACAATGTAATTTTTCTTACTCATTTATTACCCTTAATTTAATCAAGGCGTTTCTAGCAGCATCTTGTTCTGCGTGTTTTTTTGAAGAACCAAATCCAGATCCTATAACTAAGTTACCTTCGTAAACATCTACATAGAATTTCTTGTCGTGATCTGGACCTTCTTCTTTAACAATCTTGTACTTCAATTTATCTCTTGAATTTTTTTGATTATTTTCCTGTAACATAGTCTTATAGTCAATAAAACTAGACTTTGTTTCTATTTCAGCTATGAATAGACTTTTAAACTTATTTTCTACAATTTTAAAAGCCGATTCATAACCAGAATCCAAATATATTGCACCAAAAACTGCTTCGAAAGTGTCAGCAAGTACACTAGGTTTTTCACTGCCACCTGAAATAAATTCACCATGACCCATCATTAAATATTTACCTAATTCTAAATACTTGGCCATATTTGAGAAAGATTTTTCACATACCATTTGACTTCTAATCTTTGTCATAGCACCTTCCTTTAACGAAGATTTACTATTATACAAGAAATCACTAACAATTAGATCCAAGACTGAATCTCCTAAAAATTCTAATCTTTCGTTTGAAATATCTTTATATGATTTATTTTCATTTCCGTATGAGCTATGAAAAAAAGCCAGGTTTAACAGATTAATATCTGTAAACCTGTAATCTAATTTTTCTTCTAGTTCATGTAGTTTTTCAATTCTAGCTTTGTCCACAACTATTTCCCTTGTGCCCTTTCAATTTCATCAACTACATCTTCTACATTTTTTAACTCTGATAACTTTTCGTCATCAAGTTCAATATCAAATTCTTCTTCTACATCCATTACAATTTCCAATAGTCGTACTGAATCTGCTTTAAGATCTTCTACAAATCTTGTTTTTTCATCTATATCGTCTCTATTAAATTCATTTTTCAAGCCTTCAACAACTTTTTCATAAATTTCTTTATTCATTCGCTAACTCCTTTTTTAATTTATCAGTAACATCTTCTTCAACGAATTTTATAAGTGTTAAAATCCCAGACATAATAGCGTCCCTATTAGATGACCCATGAGCTTTAAACACTGGCTTCTTCGTGCCTAAAAATGGTGCAGATCCAACACTGTTAAAATCAATACCTGTACTCATTGATTTAATCATAGGAATAATAGATTGTTGAGATTTTTCATCAAGCTTAGATAATTTTGACTTAGCTAAAGTTTTAATAAACTCAACAGAACCTTCTATTGTTTTTAGAAGAATATTTCCTGAAAAACCATCAGTTACCACAACATCAAAATCACCTTTCAAAACATCTCTTGCTTCAACATTACCTTTAAAATACGGATATTTTGATAATTTTTTGTATGTTTCTAATCTTAATGAATCTCCCTTATGTTCTTCAACTCCAATATTTAATAGACCTACTTTGCAATCCTCTTTTCCTAAAATATTTTTAGAATAAACATATCCCATTTTCGCAAATTGTTCTAATAACTCAGAAGTGACATCAACATTAGCTCCAACATCTAATACTACCACATCACCCTTTAAGCTAGGTACTGTAACCATTAAACAAGGTCTAGATACATTATCAAGCCTTTTTGTTATAAGTGTAGCTCCTGTCAATAAAGCGCCAGTAGAGCCTGTCGATAAGAACCCATCGTAATCTTCGTTTAATAAATCAAAACATTTTCTCATACTAGAATCTTTTTTCGATCTTATAGCTTTCGTAGGTGATTCATTATTTTCAATGGTTTCTGTAGCATTTACAAAATCTATTTTGTCTTCAAATCTTTTATTTACAATATTTCTATTTTCTTCTTCATTTCCTACTATCGTCAAGTTAAAATCTTTTCTTTCAAGAGCCATTATAGCTCCTTCTATTAATTCTGATGCTCCTTTATCGGAACCCAAAGTATCTAATAAAATTTTCATACTTCACCTCTAGTATATTCTATCACAATATTGTATGTTATAACATCAAACAAATAAAAAAGCCGCTTAATATTAATTAAACGACTCTCTTTTCATTAGTTTTGTTCTGAATTATCTACAACTTGTTTTCCATCGTAATACCCACATTCTTTACATACTCTGTGAGGTAATTTTGGAGATCCACAATTAGGACATGTAGTTATAGTAACTCTTGGTAATTTATACGAAGAAGCTCTTCTTTTATCTCTTCTAGTTTTAGAAGTTTTTCTCTTTGGTACTGCCATGCTACACCTCCTTAAGGACTTCAGTCCTTAAAATTTATACAAACAACGTAGTTAATTATAATATAATAATGTTAAGTTGTCAATAAAAATATTATTATTTTGCTAAGTCTAAAGTGTCTCTAGCAATCATTAATTCTTCATTAGTTGGAACAACATAAACTTTAACTTTTGAATCATCAGCTGAGATTAAAGCTTCTTCACGAGTGTTGTTCTTTTCAAGGTCTAATTTAACGCCTAGTTCTTCAAAAGTATCCAAGATATCTTTTCTCATTGAAGAAGAATTTTCTCCAATACCACCAGCGAAGCAAATTGCATCAACATGACCTAATTCAGCCATATATCCACCGATATATCTCTTAACTCTTTCAATAAACATATCAAGTGCTAATTGAGCTCTGTCATTTCCTTTTTTAGCTTCTTCTTCAAGATCTCTAAAGTCAGAGCTAATTCCAGAAACTCCTAATACACCTGATTTTTTATTTAAGATTTGGTTCATTTCATCAGCTGAATATCCTTTTTCATTCATTAAGAATGTCATTACAGTTGGATCCAAATCTCCACTTCTAGTTCCCATTAAAAGTCCTTCCAATGGTGTAAGTCCCATTGATGTATCATAGCATTTTCCGTCTTTAACAGCTGCTATAGATGAACCATTACCTAAGTGAACTGTAATAATATTGATGTCTTCTTTGTCTAATAATTGTTGAGTTCTTAAAGTAATATATCTATGGCTTGTTCCGTGGAAGCCAAATTTTCTTAATCTGTAATCTTCATAGTATTCGTAAGGAATAGCATACATAAATGTTTTAGCTGGCATTGTTTGGTGGAAAGCAGTATCGAATACAGCGATATTTTTCTTTCCTGGAGCTAATTTTTCACATGCTTCAATTCCCATTAAGTTAGCTGGGTTGTGAAGCGGACCAAATTTGATAAATTCTCTGATCTTGTCTTTTACTTTATCGTCAATAATGCAAGATTCTGTTAATTTATCTCCACCGTGTAGCACTCTGTGACCAATAGCAGATACTTCGTCTAAACTCTTGATAACACCATATTTTTCATCTAATAAAGCATCGAAAACATGGTTAATAGCTTCAGTGTGATCTTTCATTGGTTCTTCGACTACTAATTTTTCTCCATTAACTTTATGAGTTAACTTAGAACCTTCAATTCCAATTCTTTCTACTAATCCTTTACATAATACACTTTCATCAGTCATATCAAATAATTGATATTTTAATGAAGAACTACCACAATTGATTACTAATACTTTCATTTTTTCCTCCTAATTTTTACCTAATTTACTTTCTTTTCCATGAATCAATCTATTTATATTGGATCTATGCTTGAATAATGATATTATTCCTAGCAAAATATAAATTAAACCAATGTAAAAGTCTTTTCTAATGTAAATTAATCCATAAATAACAGCTGAAACACATCCTATTATGCTTCCCAATGAAACATATTTAGTTATAAGTACAACTATTAAAAACAATATTAATAAAAACAAAACTTGTAAAGGTTGGGCAAACAATAAAACACCGAAAGATGTCGCAATGCCCTTGCCACCTTTAAAATTATAAATAACTGGTAATATATGTCCTATTACACATAAAAGCCCACATATTAGTATACCTAAACTACCGAAAAATTTAAAGCCCAAATATGCACACAAAAATCCTTTTAAGAAATCAATCAAAAAAGTTGCCAAACCAAGCTTCACTCCATAAACTCTTAAAGCATTGGTTGCGCCTGCATTTTTGCTACCATAATTTCTTATATCCTGTTTATAAATCAGCTTAGAAAGCACAATAGAACCACTTATATTACCTATGAAATAACATACTATTCCAAGGACTATTAAATATAAATAATTCACTATTTTCCCCTAGTCTTAAATTCAAATTGCAAAGGAACACCTTCAAAGCTAAAGTTTTCTCTTAGCTGATTTTCGATATATCTTTGATATGAAAAATGCATCAAATCATTTCTATTTATGAACACTAAAAATTTCGGTGGTCTGGCTTCTATCTGAGTAATATAAAAGATTTTTAAACGAACACCTTTATCTGATGGTGGTGGATTTAATAAAACAGCTTTTGATATTACATCATTCAAAACACCTGTGCTAATTCTCATAGAATAATTATTATCTACTTTTTCGATTTCAGTAAACAACGTATCTATTCTTTTGTTTTCTTTTACACTTATGAACACAATAGGAACATACATAACAAATCCCAATTTAGTACGTATATCTTTTTTGAAATCATTCATAGTGTTAGTTTGTTTTTCAACAAGATCCCATTTATTCACAAGAATTATCATAGCTTTACCTTGATCATGAGCATATCCTAAGATTTTCGTATCCTGTTCGCTAACACCTTCAGTGGCATCTATCATTAAAACGCAAATATCAGACCTATCAATTGCTGATAAAGTTCTAACAACAGAATATCTCTCAACTTCTGTGTCAATCTTTTTTCTTTTTCTTAGACCTGCTGTATCTATAAATATATACTCATTTCCCTTGTAATTAATCTTGGAATCTATGGCATCTCTTGTCGTTCCTGCAATATCTGTAACTATCATTCTTTCTTCGTTTAATAAGTTATTAATCAAAGAACTTTTACCAACATTTGGCTTTCCTATTAGACATACTTTGGTAATATCATCATCAGATTCTGTATTTGAATTATCATCAAATTTTGAAACAACAGCTTCTAATAAATCTCCAAGCCCCATAGAATTTGAAGCACTTATTGGAAATATTTCATAAAATCCTAGATTATAAAAATCATATACATTGTCCTGTTGTTTGATGTGATCAATTTTATTTACAACTAAAATTACGCTTTTTTTCGTTCTTCTAAGCATATCGGCAACTTCCATATCAATCGGAGTGATGCCTTGTTTACCGTCAACCATAAACAAAATAACATCTGCAGTCTCAATAGCAAGTTCTGTTTGTTTTTTAATATATTTAGTAATGATTTCATTACTTTTTGGTTCCAAACCACCTGTATCTACAACTGTAAAATATTTATTTTGCCACTCAGCTTCCATATACAATCTATCTCTTGTAACACCTGGATCATCTTGAGTGATGGCGATTCTTTTCTTAATTAATTTATTGAATAATGTAGATTTTCCTACATTAGCTCTTCCTACAATAGCAACAACTGGTTTTGCCATGTTATCACCTCATTTCTCTATAAATGATACCATAAAATGTGTCAAATATACAATATTTCATCAAAAAAATAAAGCTAATACTAAACTTTTGTCTAGTATTAGCTTAAAATTTATCTATTGATTGGGAATTGTTTCATCAATTCTACAACATCTTTTTTGATTTCTTCAGCAGGTCTACGTTTCTTTAATGCGTCTAACATAAATTCTGCAACTTTTGCAGCTTCTGCTTCTTTTAATCCTCTAGTTGTAATAGCTGGTGTACCAATTCTGATACCACTAGTTACAAATGGTGTTTCTGGATCATTCGGAATAGTGTTCTTGTTAGTTGTAATATTAACTTCACTCAATAATGCTTCAGCTTCTTTACCTGTCATTTCGAAGCTTCTGCAATCGATTAATAGTAAGTGGTTATCTGTACCACCTGAAACTAATCTTACATCGTTATCCAAGAATACTTTTTCCATCGCTTTTGCATTCTTCAAAATTTGATGAGTGTATTCTTTAAATTCTGGTTGTAAATCTTCTTTGAAGCATACTGCTTTTGCGGCAATAATGTGTTCTAATGGACCACCTTGGAATCCTGGGAACACTGATTTGTTTATTAATTTTTTGTGTTCTTCTTTACAAAGGATTGCTCCACCTCTTGGTCCTCTTAATGTTTTATGTGTAGTTGTAGTTACAAAATCTGCATAAGGAACTGGACTTGGGTGATCTCCAGTAGCTACTAACCCAGCAATGTGAGCCATATCTACCATTAAATATGCGCCAACTTCATCTGCAATTTCTCTGAATTTTTTGAAATCTATAACTCTTGGATATGCAGAAGCACCAGCTACGATTAATTTAGGTTTGTGTTTTAAAGCTAATTCACGAACGTTTTCATAATCAATTGTTTCAGTTTCAGGATCTACACCATAATCTACGAAATTATAGAATTTACCAGACATATTTACTGGTGATCCGTGAGTTAAGTGTCCACCTTCTGTTAATCTCATGCCTAATACTGTGTCGCCAGGTTTTAAAACTGCAATATAAACAGCAACATTTGCATTTGCACCACAGTGAGGTTGAACGTTAGCATGATCTGCATTAAATAATTCTTTTAATCTATCTATTGCTAGTTGTTCTATTTTATCAATGTGTTCGCAACCGCCATAATATCTTTTTCCAGGATATCCTTCAGCATACTTGTTAGTTAATTCAGTTCCCATAGTTTCAAGTACTGCTTTTGAAACAAAGTTTTCTGAAGCTATCAATTCGATATGTTCTTCTTGTCTTTTGATTTCATCATTTAGATGTCCAAATACCTCTGGGTCAAAGTTTTCTAAATTTTGTCTACAATTATTCATACAAACCTCCAATTATTTTCGTGATATGAACTAAGTCCTTATCAACAAATTTTTTATCTATAAATTTTACAATTATATAGCCAATTAATAATCCTACAAGCCCTATACCAAAAGATGCTAATTCAAAATTTCCTATTTTATTTTCCAAAATAGAATAGGAAGATATAAGAGCAATTAGGAAAAATGTTAAAGGTACTAAATACAACAATGCTGTGTATTTAAGCATAGAAGAATCATCACCCGAAATTTGGACTCTATCTCCTACCTTTGCACTTATATAGTTTGCACATTCTATAACTTGTGTTTGATGTTCACAACCTGAACATTTGCTACAACCTTCACCACCACAAGCTCCTTTTCTAGTAATTAGAACAGATGCTTTAGTGGATTCAGTTTTTATAACCATTCCTTCTTTTGCCAAAAAATTACCTCAATTCTTTAATAACATACGATGCAATCATAAGCCCAACACATGAAGGTACAAAGCTTATACTCGCCGGAGCATTTCTTCCATTTGAAGATAGAACTTCTCCTGACCTTTGTTCATCAGACCAAATGCATGTAAGTTTGTCAACGTTTCTTCTTTTTAACTCTTTTCTCATTACTTTAGCCATTGGACAAGTGTGGGTCTTTTTAATATCCGTAATTCTAAAAAGAAAAGGATTTAGTTTCGATCCCGCACCCATAGAACTTATCAACTTAATATCGTTTTTATAACAATACTCAGCCAAATCTAGCTTCGCTGATATTAAATCAATAGCGTCTATAACATAATTATAATCTTTAAGATTAAATAAATCAACAGTAGAATTATCAAACTTTTCCCTAAATTTAATAACTTTGCAATTCGGATTAATTCTGTGAATTCTTTTTTCAAATTCATCTACCTTATAATTTCCAACAGTATCTTCCAAAGCTATAATTTGGCGATTGATGTTTGTTATATCGATAGTATCATAATCTACTATTGCTAATGTTCCTACTCCACATCTAGCCAAAGCTTCTATTACAAAACCTCCAACTCCACCACAGCCAATAACAGCTACTTTGGAGTTGATGATATTTTCTAGGTCATTTTCACCTATTAGAAGTTTTGTTCTTTCAAATCTTTTATCCATACTAATCTAATTTGATGTGAATTTCTTTAAGTTGTTTCTCGTCAACATTTGATGGAGCACCAGTTAATAAATCTGTAGCAGATTGTGTTTTAGGGAATGCTATAACATCTTTGATATTATCAGTTCCAACTAATAACATCATAAGTCGATCCATACCATACGCTAATCCACCATGTGGAGGTGTTCCATAGTTAAAAGCTTCTACAAAGAAACCAAATTTGTTTTCAATCATTTCTTCAGTTAATTCTAATGCTTCGAACATTTTCTTTTGTAAATCAGAATTGTTAATTCTTATAGAACCTCCACCGATTTCATCTCCATTACATACAATATCGTAAGCTTTAGCTCTTACTTTTTCCTTGTCAGTTAACAAATATTGAATGTCTTCTTCTTTTGGCATTGTAAATGGGTGATGCATTGCTACAAATCTGTTTTCTTCTTCGTCGAATTCAAATAATGGGAAATCAACTATCCAAACAAATTCGAATGTATCATTGTCAACCAAATTCATATCTCTAGCGATTTTGTTTCTTAATGCACTTAATCCATTAAATACAACATCATTTTTGTCTGCTAGTATAAATATTAAAGCATTTTCGTCTTCTTTTGTAGATTCAAATATCGAATTCATTTCTTCATCTGATAAGAATTTTTTAATTGAAGATTGAATTTCTCCATCGTGAACTCTTATCCAACTTAAACCTTTAGCACCGTATTCTTTTACAAATTTTTCTAATTTATCAATTTTTTTACGTGAATATTCACTTTCATAATTACCTATATTGATACATCTAACGCTCTTGTTCTTTTCATTACAACTTGAGAATACTTTAAATTCTGAATCTTTTACTAATTCGGTGATGTTTTTCAATTCAAATCCAAATCTCAAATCTGGCTTGTCGCATCCATATCTCTCCATAGCTTCTGAATAAGTCATTCTCTTAATAGGAGTTGGAATATCAACTCCTCTTATTTCTTTGAAAAGTTTTTTAATCAAGCCTTCATTTAATGTCATAACATCTTCTTGATCTACAAAACTCATTTCCATATCCACTTGAGTGAATTCCGGTTGTCTATTCGCTCTCAAATCTTCATCTCTGAAACATTTTACGATTTGGTAGTATCTGTCCATTCCACTAATCATAAGAAGTTGCTTCATTAATTGTGGTGATTGTGGTAGTGCGTAGAAACTGTGTTCATTTACTCTACTTGCTACCAAATAGTCTCTGGCTCCTTCTGGAGTTGGTTTTCCTAAAAACGGAGTTTCAATTTCATAAAATCCATTTTCATCTAAATAATCACGAATTAATTTATTAGTTTTTGCTCTTAATTTTAAATTATTTTGTAATTTAGGTTTTCTTAAATCTAAATATCTGTATTTCAATCTAACGGCTTCTTGAGCATTATCGTCGTCTTTAATGTAAATTGGTGGGACATTCGCTGTATCTAAAACAATTAGTTCATTAGCTATAACTTCAATTTCTCCAGTAGGAATGTTATTGTTTTTTGATTCTCTTTCTCTAACATCACCTTTTACACATAAAACATATTCGCTTTTAACATCTTTTGCTTTATCGAAAATCTCTTTGTTATCATCCTTTATAGCTATTTGAGTTATTCCTGTGTTGTCTCTCAAATCTATAAAGATAAGAGATCCTAAATTTCTTTCTTTTTGAACCCATCCCATAAGAATGACTTCTTTGTTAACATCACTTAATCTCAACTCCCCACACATGTGAGTACGTCTAAGATTTCCCATACTATTCATAAAAAACCTCCTAAAATATAAAAAACCCGTCCTTATGATAAGGGACGAGTTAAATCGCGGTACCACCCTAATTAGGTAAACCTCACTTTAATTTATAACGCTATTAAGCGGAAAATTCGACTCAAAAATGTCTGCAATTACTATGAATAATAAGTCACACCAACCCTTATCTCTCTGAAAATCAATCATAATGCGCTCTTTTTATCTTTGTCTTTATAACAAAATTATATTCAAAAAACTTTCAATTGTCAAACCATCTATTTTTTTCTTCTGTTTTTATAAAAAGCGATAATTTCGTTTAGTTCATCGACCTTAAAAATTAAAATACAACTTAAATAACTAATTCCTGCAACAATTATAGACATCATTAATGATAATGTATTTGAAAATTTCATATTTGTAGTTTTAAATGTAATATAAGCTAATGCTCCCATTATTAACGATGAAATCAACATCTTAAAAATATTTACAAAAGATGATTTTGTAGAACTAAAATCCCCAATTTTTTTGTGTAATCTCATTATTATCATAATTGCTCCAATTAGATTTGCAAAACTTGTTGCTACTGCTAATCCTACCAATCCAAAAACTCTGGATAAAATAATATTTCCTATGATATTTATAGCAACCATAATAACAGAATTAATTGTAGGAGTTTTTGTATCATTCATAGCATAAAATGATTTCGACAAGATATCTCTGATGGCAGTTCCTATTATTCCCAAAGCGTAGAAGAACATACAAACTGATGTCATAGCAACATCATTCATTGTGAAAGCTCCCCTAAAGAACAGCATCTTAGTAATAGGATAGGATAATACCAAAAGTCCAATTGTCGCCGGGATTACTAAAATACAAATCATAGACATTGATTTCATTATGCTATCTTTCATTTTATTCAAATCATTAGCAATAAAATTTCTAGACAATTCTGGATACACAATTACAGAAATATTTGCTATAACAATTCCCGTTACAAATTCAATAAGCCTCGATGCATAATTTAGAATTGGAATACCATTAGCTGAAACTGTAGATGCTATCGACTTATCTACCATAACATTGATTTGATTTACCGATACTCCCAAAATTATCGGAATTGATAAAAGAACAATCATCTTTACATTTTTATCTGAAAAATCTAAAATCTTATGATATTTAAAATTCTTTCTTTTCGTTATAAATATGTAAGGCAAATATTGGAGCGCATTTCCCAATAACAAACCAATTCCAACTATCATATTATTATCGTACTTATTGGAAATTACAAGAGCAAGTATAATGAAGAAATTCATTATAAAACCTTGTAGGTTTTGAACTACAAAATGATTATTCGCATTCAAGTATCCTTTGAATACACATGACATAATTGACGGAATCATTGACAATAAAGTTAATCTCATGAATTTGATAGTTAATTCCTTTGTGTATCCAGTAAATCCTGGAGCGAAAATTCTAATTACAGAAGGTGTAAAAATTTCAAGTAGTATTATTAGTGCTAATATTATAATAACAACTATATTGTTGATATTTGATGTAAAAATATCGCCTTCTTCCTTTCCCTTTTCGTGCACAATTTTATTGTAAATAGGAATGAAAGAAGTTGAAATTCCAGCTGAAAATAAACTTACTATTGTAATCGGAAGTATTTGCGAAACCAAAAACGCATTAGCAACTGGCCCATTTGTCGGGAAGAAATATGCCAGTGTAGTTTCTCTCACTAATCCTAATACTTTTGATAGCAGTGTAATTATCATCAGTATAATGGCAGTCTTTTTCATAAGTATCTCCTGTGTATATTTAAAAAATTTGTTGGTTGTGATATTATTTATACTATAGATAATAACACAGGTCTAACGATAATTAAAGGTGATAAGATGAATATAAGATTATTGGTTAAAAAAATGGATGAATTGGTTGACTCTTCGGACATAAAAATAATAAACGATATCGACAATATTTCGCTAAATTGTATTTCCGATCAGAAAAACACCCTATCTATAATCGAATACGACAAAAATATTATTTGTCCGAAAAACTCTAATATTCTTTTTTTGAAATCAGAAGATGAAATGTTAGAAAATGAAAATGCAAATATAATTTATTCAAAAGAAGATGATATTTTTAAAGTTTACGAAATTGCGAATGCGCTTTTGCGCGAAAATGCAGAGTTCTATAATAGAATTTACAATACAATTTCAAACCGTGAGGCCGTAAATAATTTACTTTTAATCATAAAAGATTATTTCGATGTAAATGTGTGCCTGTTGAATTCAAACAAAAAGTTGTTGCTAAATACATTTGATTTCTCAACTATCAAAAAGATTTATCCTTTGGAAATAAAAAAGAAAAGTTTGAGTAAATTATACGGATATCTTGCTTTTGAAACTATTGAGGACGAGTATGAATTTGAATTCAGAAAAATTTCCAAGATAATTTCAACATACATTTATAACAATGTAAATGGCCTGATAAATTCAAAAGAAGACATATACAGTACTATTAAGAATTTGATTTCTGGAAATATTACAGAAAAAGACGAAGAAAATATTGCAAATATAGGCTGGAAAACAGATGACAATTACGATATTAATGTAATTAAAATTGAAGGTGGTTTATTTAAATACCAAGACATGTTCTCACATGGTAACAGATTTGTTTTGGATTATCCAATGTATATGTATTCTGTATTACAAGAAGGATACCTTGTGTTATTGACTAATAATAAAATTAAAGATGTTTCATCAGTAAAGACAAACCTAAACTTTTTTACTGAAAAATACGACTTAAAAAGCATTAAATTATCACTAAAAAACAACCTATTCAATTTGAAAAAAGCTTATGATTTATCTAGAAGAATTTTAGAAAACAATATAGAATTAACTGAAAACATAAACGATAATTGCTGTAAAATCATCTATGATTTGGTATGCTTGGATTCTGAAATAGAAATATTAGTTCCGGAATTTATCTACAAACTAAAATATGACGATATAAATAACGGGACAGACCTTCTTAGAACATTATACTTTTACCTTGTAGAAGAACGTTCATTAATTAAAGCATCTCAAAGACTGAATGTTCACAGAAACTCCATTGTTTATAGAATAAATAAAATTAATGAATTAGTAGATATTAATTTGGATTGTTACAAAGCAAGAAAAAACATAATAAGCGCTTTGGAAATAATTGACAGATTAGACAACACTCTAAAAATAACAGAAGAAGACATTTAATTGTCTTCTTCTATTTTTTGCAATAATTGCATTGCCATATTAAAAATATCTTCGTGAACATCATCATAAGAAACCAAAGTTGATAATGTATCCTGTGCTTTTGCAACTCTATTTGAGTTTAGTTCAATAACAGCTTTATTGTACAATAAAATTTCATTGTCTTTATGAATTTTGAGTCCACGATTTAAAACTTGAATTGATTTTTCAAAATCATAATCGTTGAAGTAAGCCACAGACATATCATTATACAAATCAACATGATCAAATCCCATATTCTCTGCTTTTTCAAAATATTCTATAGCTTTATTCAAATCATTCAAATTCAAGTAACATTTACCCATTAAATAAACAATTCTAGAAGTCTTTTCAAGTTCTTGGAAAATTTCAAGAGCTTTTTGTGGTTTTGAATTAATTAAAGTAGTCGCAAAGTCCAAATCTCTAAGAGGCTTTATATCCTCCATTAAACGTTCAACTTCATTGATGACAATTAATACTCTTTTTTCATCGTAATCGTTAGGACAAGTTGCCATCTTGTGTGTATTTTTTAAGTAATCATAAGCTTTTATATAATTATGATTTAGTAATTCTAAGTTTGCAAGTTCTACATAATTTAAGAAGAAATCAGGAAAATTCGCAACATTTTCATTTAAAACTCTGAAAGCTTCTTCAATAAAAATACTAGAATTAAACTCATCTTCTAACGCCATTAATCTCAAACAGTACGCATAATAATACGCATTATCTGCAATATCCGATTTTAATATATCATTTGTTCTAAAATAAATAACAGCTTGTTTTGGATCTGAAATTTTTTCAACTCCCATAGATATTATCGATTTTTCAATATCAGGGAAAATATTGTACATAATATCTGTGTAGTTTACACAATATTTGAATGTTCTATCGTAAGCTATGTTATAAATCATGCCTTTAATTATTAATTCCAAATCAAAATTTTTGCCGAAATCATTGTTCTTGACTCCATCTAGTAAATCTTTTTCTAAAACAGGTAGTGGAATATCTTTGTCAATGTAATCATTTGATTCTAATAAATTCACATAAACCAATTGATTCATAAATTTACTGAAATATTCGTCAATCTTATTAATCATTTATTTCTCCCCCGTTTCTAAAATTCTGTATAAATTAGCCCTATATAACATGAATAACGAAATAAACATCAAAAGTAATCCAAATTTCAAAATCGACACGACTTCATTCGACATTATAAAGTCTTCAAATGTGTAATTCTTCATTATCAAATTATACAAAATTGCAAAAATCATAACATTAGGTATGTTCCATGTTAAGAAATTTTTGAAATTAAATTTTAATGATGTCCAAATTGACTTATAAAATTCTTCGTCAATCATATAAAGTGTCTCAACTAATGGATTAAAAATTAATAACAGAGCAATTACTGCTCCTTCGTATTTTTTTAATAAAAAATACAACAATAATAAAATCCCTCCATTAAATGCAACCTTTAACATTAATTTAGGAATAGTAATCGGTTCAATTTGATAGTTGTCTCGTGTATGAACCGAAATACTAAGCATATTTAAAAGAATACTCAATAGAAATGTAACCAAAACTGCTATTACCACATTCGATATTTCTTTAGATACAGATAATCTAAACAAAATATTATTCGACATATTTAACGATAATTTCATTACAATCATTGATGCAAAAATCAGTGGAAAATATTTAATTGTATGTGCGGTTCTTGTAAAAGAATTTTTGATTATTTCTATAAATGAGTCCATTATTCTCCCTACATTCTAACTGGTGCTTCGATTCCTAATAAGCTCAAAGATAACTTTAAGCATTTGTTCACACAATATGTCAAATACAATCTTTGATATTTTAGTTCATCTTCTACAGTGTTGATTGGACAATTTGCATAGAATTTATTGAATAGTTTCGCTAATTCTACCGTATAACGTGTCAAGAAAGAAGGTTCATATTTTTCAGTTGCATTTAATAAAACTTCTTCAAACTTAGATAAGTGTTTTACAATGTCAATTTCTGTTTCATCAACTAACAAATCAAATTTACTATTTTCTTTTAATTCAAATTCTCCCTTGTCTAATATAGAACAGCTTCTTGCAAATGTATACTGTGTATATGGTCCAGTTTCACCGTCAAAATTCAAAACTTGATCCCAATCAAAAGTATAATCCTTTATTCTGTTGTTGAATAAGTCTTGGAATATTACAGCTCCAACACCAACTTGTTTTGCCACTTCTTCTTTATTTTCAAGATTAGGATTTCTTTCTTCTATGATTGATTTTGTCTTGTCAATAGCTCTGTTCAAAACATCTTCCAAGAAAATAACTTTACCTTCTCTTGTTTTCATAGATCCATCTTTCATACTAACCATACCAAAAGAAACATGTTCGCAATCATCCCACCAATCAAATCCCATTTTTTTCAAAACGGCTCTTAATTGTTCAAAATGAAGTTTTTGTTGACTAGCAACAACATACACATTTTTATAAAAATCGTAAGTTCTTTTACGATACATTGCTGTCGCTATATCTCTTGTTAGGTAAGTTGAAGACCCATTTGATTTTTTTATTAAAACAGGTGGCAAGTTTTCATCGTTCAAATTGATTATCATTGCACCATCGGATTCCTCGAGTAAGTTTTTCTTATCTATAACTTCTAATGCATCTCCAATAAATTGTGAGTGGAATGATTCGCCATTAAAATTATCAAATTCAACTCCTAGTAAATCATAGACTCTTTGGAATTCTTTTAAAGAAATTTCTCTAAACCATGACCATAATTTTACAGCTGTAGGATCTTTTTTCTCTAATTTATCGAACCAATCACGTGCCTCATCCATATAAGATTCATCTTCTTTTGCAATTTTATTGTATTTTACGTAAAGATTTAAAAGTTCTTTTATTGGATCAGCATTTATTTTATCTTCGTCTCCCCATTTTAAATAAGCTGAAATCATCATACCAAATTGAGTTCCATAATCACCAATGTAATTAACACCTGTTGTATTAAACCCTTGATATTTCATTATGTTTCTTATCGCATTTCCTATTACAGTGGAGCGTAAATGTCCAATATGAAATGGCTTTGCTATATTTGTAGAAGAAAAATCAAACACAACATTTTTTCCAACGCCTATATGACCACTTCCAAAATCATCTTTAACAGCTTCTGTTAGAACACTTTCTACTAATTTCGAATTATCTACAAAAAAGTTTACGTAAGGACCTACATTTGTAATTTTTTTGATATTTTCATTGCTAAATTCTTTTTTAGCTAATTCTTCTGCGATTAAATTAGGTGCTTTTCTAAAAGTTTTTGCTAATTTAAACACTGGAAACGCATAATCTCCCATATCACTGTTTGGTGGAATTTCGATTAAATCTGATATTTCTTTTTCAGTTAGACCAGTGTCAAATCCTAGTATAATTTGTTTTACTTCTTCTTTAAAATTTATCATTTTAATCCCCTTATTTTAAATAAATGAAAGTAGCTCCAAGACCGCCTTCATTATAACCTGCATCTTCAATCTTTTTGATTCTTTTATCACTTCTTAGGTATTCTCTGATACCTTTTCTGAGCATACCAGTTCCTTTTCCGTGAATTATATTCACTTTT
The DNA here is from genome assembly GCF_018371055.1 of Finegoldia magna. Taxonomy (GTDB): domain Bacteria; phylum Bacillota; class Clostridia; order Tissierellales; family Peptoniphilaceae; genus Finegoldia; species Finegoldia magna_I. The sequence goes on from NZ_JAGYZD010000003.1 coordinate 24,152, forward strand.
TTCAAACCAACAATTACACAGTCATCAATGTATTTGTCAAGTTCGTATATTGCTTCTTCGATATTCTTACCACGCAAATCAATTTCGCTTTTTATATCAGAATTAGCTTTATTTTTTATGATACTTTTAATGCTCTTTGATGATTGAATTACTTCTTGTTCTTTAATTTTCTTCAAGTTCTTAACATTGGCATTTATCTTTAAGATACCCACTTGAACCAATAAATCACCTTTTTTATCAGGTTCAGAAACAATAGTACCTTGTTGGTCAATTCCTAAGATTTCTACCTCATCTCCTAATTGTAGATTTTGTTTCTTAGATGTTTCGTTCAAAAGTTTTTTGCTAGGGCTCTTTTTAATTCTTTTGTTAAATTTACTTTCAACATCATTAGCTACAGTTCTAGCATCAGATTCTTTCTCTAAGAATTTTAATTTATTAATAAGCTCACGCGATTCTTCCTTAGCTTTCATATAAATTTCATTTGCGTTTTCTTCTGCTTCATTAATAATTCTTTCTTTTTCGAGTTTTGTCTTTTCAAGTTCTTTTTCGTATCTGTCACGAAGCTTTAATAAATCTTCTTTAAGTTCTAATTGTCTTTTTTTATCTTCGTCAATTTGTTTCTTTTCAGATTCAATGTCAGATAAAACATCTTCAAAATCTTTGTCTTCTTGAGATAAAATTTCCTTTGCATTATTAATTATAACATCATCAAGACCAAGTCTTCTAGAAATTTCAAAAGCGTTTGATTTACCAGGAATCCCAATTCTCAATTTATAAGTTGGTGATAAAGTATTTACATCAAATTCTACTGAACCGTTTTTAACGTATTTTTCTGTCAATGCAAATATTTTAAGTTGAGAATAGTGAGTTGTAGCAATTGTTCTTATAGATTTGTCTAAGAAAATTCGCAAAATTGCAATTGCCAATGCCGCTCCTTCTGTTGGATCTGTTCCTGCACCAAGTTCATCGAATAACACAAGAGAATTAAATGTAATGTTATTTACAATGTGTACAATGTTTTTCATATGAGCTGAAAAAGTAGACAAAGATTGTTCTATACTTTGTTCATCACCAATATCTGTGAAGATATTGTCGAAAATTGCCACTTCCGAATTTTCATCTACAGGAATTAAAATTCCAGATTGTGCCATTAAAGTTATCAGACCTACTGTTTTAAGTGTTACAGTTTTTCCTCCTGTGTTAGGACCGGTAATTACCAATGTATTGTAATCATCACCAATATAAATACTTATTGGAACAACTTTCTTCTTGTCCAATAAAGGATGTCTTGCATTTTTGAAATTAAAATATCCATTGGTGTTTAGTTTGGGATTTGTCGCATCAATTTCTATCGCATATTTTGCTTTAGCGAATATGAAATCTAATCTTGATAAAACATCCTGATCCACAAAAATAGAATCCTTAGCATCATAAACTCTATCAGAAATTTCTTTCAAAATTCTTATTATTTCTTCTCTTTCTTCTGCTTCTAGCATTCTCAATTCGTTGTTTAATTCCACAACCTCCATCGGTTCGATGTAGACTGTTTGACCAGAAGAAGAATGATCGTGTACGATTCCTTTAAAAGATGATTTATGTGAAACTTTTACAGGAATTACATATCTATCATCTCTCATAGTTACGATGTTTTCTTGTAATGCTTGATCATTAGAAGATAAAATACT
>NZ_JAGYZD010000157.1 GCF_018371055.1 Finegoldia magna
GGATACAAGACCAATTCTGATGTAAAAAGATTAGTTGACAAAGCAGGATATTCTGCAGAAATAAAAACAGACAATAAAATAGCTAACGAAAAAAATATAACTGAATACGAAAAATTGAAACGTGATTTTATAATTTCTGCGATTTTTTCAATTCCTTTATTTTCAGCGATGTTTTTTCACATGGCAGGAGTTCACACGATTTTAAATAATGGATATTTTCAATGGGCATTGGCAACAGTTGTTCAATTCTACATCGGAAGAAGATATTATGTGAATGCATACAAATCATTAAGAGGTGGAGGAGCAAACATGGATGTTCTAATAGCATTGGGAACAAGTGCTGCCTACTTCTACTCGATTTATCATGTATTAATAGGATCTGACCAATTGTATTTTGAATCGTCTGCTGTTGTTATCACTTTGATTTTACTCGGAAAAGTTTTCGAAAAAAGAGCAAAGACAAGGACAACTGATGCTATAAGTAAATTAATGGGACTCCAAGCGAAAAAAGCTAACATAATAAAAAATGGTAAAACTATTGAAACTGATATTGAAGATGTAATGGTTGGAGATAAAATTCTTGTAAAACCAGGAGAAAAAATCGCTGTTGATGGAATAATTGTTGAGGGAAGTTCATCAATTGATGAATCGATGATTACTGGAGAATCGATGCCTGTACAAAAACAAGTTGGAGATGAATGTATTGGCTCTACGATTAATAAAAATGGATCATTTGTATTTGAAGCGAAAAAAATTGGTGAAGATACAGTTCTAAGTCAAATCGTAAAATTAGTGGAAGATGCACAATCCAACAAAGCACCAATTCAAAGATTAGCAGACAAGATTTCATCTGTTTTTGTACCCATTGTTATTGTAATTGCTGTAATTACATTTGTCATCACTTATTTTGTGACAAAACAATTCGATAGAGCGTTGTTAAACTCCGTTTCAGTTCTTGTAATAGCGTGCCCTTGTTCATTGGGACTTGCAACTCCGACGGCCATTATGGTAGGAAGTGGCAAAGGCGCAGAGCTTGGAATTTTAATAAAAAGTGCTGAAGTTTTAGAAACTGCTAACAAAATCGATGCAGTTATTTTGGATAAAACAGGAACAATAACAAATGGTAAACCAGAAGTTGTAGATTACCAATCAAAAGATACAGACTTCTTAAAAATTGTATCATCAATTGAAAAAAATTCTGAGCATCCACTTGCAGATGCTGTGGTTAAAGAATATGAAAAAAATAGTTCGGAGTTCTATAAAGTTGAAAATTTCGATTCGATTACTGGTAAAGGACTTTCAGCTACAATAAATAATGACAATTACTATATTGGCAATGAAAAATTGATGAGAGACAATAATATTAATGTCAATGTAGATATTCAAAAATATCAATCTCAAGGAAATACAGTTGTGCTTGTTGGAAAGAACGATGAATTTTACGGATATATTTTGATAGCAGATAAAATAAAAGAATCCTCACAAGAAGCTGTTTCAAAATTAAAAGACGATAATATCGATGTATATATGATAACTGGTGATAGCGAAAATACTGCAAAACATATCGCAGAAAAAGCTAACATCGACCATGTGATAGCAGAATGTTTGCCAAAAGACAAATCAGATAAAGTGTTGGATTTGAAAAATCAAGGCAAAAAAGTAGGAATGGTTGGAGATGGAATAAACGATGCTCCAGCACTTGCAACAAGTGATGTTGGATTTTCTATTGGAACTGGTACAGATGTTGCGATTGAGGCGAGTGACATCACAATTATAAATGGCGATTTAAATAAAGTTAATACTGCGATAAGATTAAGTCACAGAGTAATAAAAACAATAAAACAAAATTTGTTCTGGGCGTTTTTCTACAATGTTGTTGGTATTCCGATTGCTGCATTTGGATTTTTGAATCCAATGATAGCAGGTGCTGCAATGGCGTTCAGTTCGGTAACCGTAGTTACAAATTCGTTAAGAATCAAAAATTTTAAGGAGGAAAAATAATGAAAAAAGAATTTGAAGTATTGGATATGGTGTGCAATCATTGCGTAGAATCAGTGACAAAAGCTTGTAAATCTGTAGAAGGTGTGACAGATGTCAATGTAAATCTTGATGACAAAAAAGCGGTAGTAGAAGGAGATTTTAACGAAGCTGATATCATTAAAGCAATTGATGAAATAGGATTTGAGGCTACTGTGAAATAATGACAGAACACAAACAAAAAGCCCTCAAAAAAATCAAAACTGTTCGTGGACAACTCGATGCGATTGTAAATATGATTGAAGAGGACAGATATTGTGTGGATATTTCCACTCAGATTTTGAGTTGTATTGGTCAATTGAAAAAAGCGAACATCGACATTTTAAACGGACATATGCGAACATGCGTTAAACATGCAATAGAAAATGATAATGCAGATGAAAAAATCGAAGAAGTAATCAACATTATTGACAAATATATCAAATAATGAAGACTTCCCCAGAGCAAATGAAAATTTGTAAGGGGAAGTTTTTTTGATATAGTGATTAGTATCGTTTGCAAAAACGTAAATTGGGTATATATAGAATAAGAAAATAAGAAATTATTTCTTAATTCATAAACAGGAGGAATTTTATGAAACTTAATTATGTAACAAAAGATATCAAATTAACTGATGATTTGAAAAAAATGGCAGAATCTAAATTACACAAGTTAGATAAATATTTCCATGACGAACAACAAGCTCGTGTAGTATTCAAAAAAGAAAAAGACAAAGCGAGAGTTGAAGTCACTATGATTTTAGATAAAGGAGTTGTTTTAAGAGCGGAAGAATCCAACGAAGATATTAAAACAGCTATCGACAAAGTTGAAGACGCGTTAGCAAGACAAATAAGAAAACACAAAACAAAATTACAAAAGAGATTTACAGAAAGTAATTCAATAAGATTTGAAGCTGTTGAAGAAAACAACGACAAAGAAATACCAACAGGTGCAATCGTTAAGACAAAAGAATTTGGAATCAAACCAATGGACAAGGAAGAAGCTATCATGCAAATGGAATTAATCAATCATGATTTCTTCGTGTTCTTGGATTCAAAAACTAATAATGTAAATGTTGTTTACAAGAGAAAAGATGGCAACTACGGATTATTAGTTCCAGGATTTGAAAAATAGCAAAAATGTTCAAATTGATGATATAATAAGAGAGAAACAAGAGTTCTCTCTTATTTGATTGGAGAGAATATGAAAATAGAATTAAGCGAAAAATTAAAATCATATTGCAATCAAAAATCCAAGGACAAAATATTGTTGTACATGGGTCAAAGCCCGTGCTGTACAATTGCTGAAGCTAAATATTACGCTAAGTTTATTTTAAAATCACCACATTTGAAAGAAGTGAATATTGATGGGATTAGCGTGTATTATGAAGCTTATATTGAAAAATACTTGGATGATTGTCAGTTAGATTTGGTAAAATTTTTGAATGTGATTATAGTTAATTATTAGGAGGTATTTATGTCAACACCACATATCGAAGCGAAAAAAGGAGACATCGCAAAAACAGTTTTATTGCCAGGAGATCCATTGAGAGCGAAATTTATTGCAGATAATTTCTTGGAAGATGTAAAACAATTCAATGCAGTTAGAAATATGTTCGGATACACTGGAAAATACAAAGGAAAAGAAATTTCTGTTATGGGAACTGGAATGGGAATTCCATCTATAGGAATTTATTCTTACGAACTTATCAACGAATACGGAGTAGAAAATCTTATTAGAATTGGTTCAGCAGGAGCTTACAGCAAAGATCTTGATTTGTACGATGTCGTAATAGCAATGGGAAGTTGTTCAGATTCCAATTTTGCTCACCAATTCGACTTGGAAGGAACTTTTTCAGCGATTTGTGATTATGATTTGTTGAGAAAAGCAGTAAATGTTGCAGAAGAAAAAAACATCGACGTTCATGTTGGAAATGTATTCTCTGCAGATATTTTCTACAATCAAAAATCAGAAGAATGGAAAAAATGGGAAAAAATGGGCGTGTTAGCAGTTGAAATGGAAAGCTACGGATTGTATTTGACAGCAAAAGCAAACAACGCAAGAGCTTTGACTATTTTGACAATTTCTGACTCATTCCATTCAGATAAGCAAACTACTCCTGAAGAAAGACAAACATCATTTACAAAAATGATGGAAAT
>NZ_JAGYZD010000158.1 GCF_018371055.1 Finegoldia magna
TAAAATTTAAAATTCTGTGCTTAATAAAATCATCGTAAATTGGAACTGCAACTTCAACTCTTTTTCTAATATTTCTAGTCATGAAGTCTGCCGATGAAATGTATAGTTTGCAATTTTCAGCCTTTCCGAATTGATAAATTCTATGATGTTCCAAAAACCTACCTACAACTTGATAAACATTGATGTTTTCAGTCTTATCTTTTATACCCGGAACCAAACAACAAATTCCCCTCACCATCAAATCAATCTTTACACCCTTACAAGATGCTTTAGATAGTTTATCGATTAATTTTCTGTCTGAAATGGAATTCATTTTGATTCTAATATAACCATCATCAGAAACCTTAGCTTTCTCTATTTGCTCATTGATTAATTTTTCTAGTCCAACTTGCATAGAATGAGGACTAACCATCAAATGTTTGTACTCACCATTCAAATTTCCTAACAAGAAATTATCGAAAAGCGCCTTTGCATCTTCACCAATTTCATGTCTAGTTGTCATATAAGAAAAATCTGTGTAGAGTTTCGCTGTTTTTTCGTTATAATTTCCTGTACCAATTTGTGTGATGTAAGAAATCTTGTCATCTTTAACTTTAGTAATCAAACAAACCTTAGAATGACACTTGTAATGATCAAATCCATAGATAATTCTACAACCTGCATTTTCTAATCTAGATGACCATAAAATATTATTTTCTTCGTCAAATCTCGCTCTCAATTCCATAAGAACCACAACTTCTTTGCCATTTTCAGCAGCTTTTATAAGAGCTTTAGTGATTTCAGAATTCTTTGCCAATCTGTAAATTGTAATCTTAATTGAAACTACAGACTCATCTTCAGCAGCCTCGTTCAAAAGTCTTATAAATGGATCGATGGACTCATAAGGAAACGAAAGGAACAAATCTTTATCGTAAACTTGCTCTATAACCGATTTTTCTTTTGATATCATTGAAGAATCTTGTGGAGAAAATTCTTCATAAGTATATTTTTGAATTACATCCTTTGGCATATCGTATACCAAATCAAACAAAAATCCACATCTCATTGGACTTTTTGTCACAAACATACGATGTTCTGTCAAATTCAAATTCTTCAACAAGAACTCTTTAGTTTCATCATTTGGAAATTCGTTAATTTCAAGTCTTACAGGTCTCAATCTTTTTCTAAGCTTAATCATCTTTTTCATATATGATCTGTAATCATCATCAATTTCCAAATCTTCGTCATCGTATTCGATGTCTGCATTTCTAGTCACAGAAATAATATATTTTGCCTCACATTCGTAATTATCAAATATTTCTTGACCAAATTCTCTGATTACATCTTCAATAAGTACAACTCTAGTGTCCGATAATTTTACATATCTTTTAATTTTATCTGGAACTTGAATCAATCCCATAAATTGTTTTTTGTTCTTAGATTGAGAAGTGAGTTGAAACAAAACTACAATTGCCAAATTAGGAATTTGAGGGAATGGATGAACCCTGTCTACTATTTGAAAGCTAAGAATAGGAGCAATCGTAGAGTTGAAGTAATAATACACAAGCCTTTTTTCTTTATCATCCAAATCAGCTACTTTACAAATATTTACATTTTCTTTTTGTAAATCTTGTTTTAAATCCTCATAAACAGAATCTTTTTTCTCATACAACCTTTTAGATTCATCCATGATACAATCTAATTGCTCTTGTGCATTCATCAATGATTTATTGTCTATAACCTTTTTTTTCATATCGTTGATATCAGTCAAACTTCCAACTCTTACCATGAAAAACTCTTCAAAATTAGTATCAAAAATAGAAAAAAACTTCAATCGTTCAAATAATTCCACGTTCTTTTCTGATGCTTCCTCAAGAACTCTTTCGTTAAACTTCAACCACGATAGTTCCCTATTTTGCGTAAACGAAATATCGTACATTTTATCCCCTTCCTAAAATTTTATGATAAACAAAACCTTCCCTAACTCCAGTCATGCTAATTCTGATAATATCGGCATAAAAATATTTTGAAATTCTATACAAAATAATCATTCCTGGAATTAATGTGTGAACCCTATCTGCCTTTACTTTTAAAATAAGTTTCATTTTTTCTCTATCAGGCATATTCATAAGTGTATTAATCATATTTTTAAGTCCATCCATTGTAATAATCACATTACCGGACTCTTTGTCATAAATTTCATTGTATAATTTGAGACAAGCACGGGCAGTTCCTCCCACCGCACAAACTATATCGTGTTCAACTCTGTTAAGATTATTAGAAGCTAGCATTAATTTGATATCATCTTCTAATAGTTTCTTCTCATCATTTGTCATGAACAAATTTTTAGAAAAATTATCGAATGCTACTAGTGAACCAATGTTTAAACTTGAAGTTCTGACGACTTTTCCTTGTTCGAAAACTACGATTTCGCTACTTCCTCCTCCTATATCAGTAAGAATTCCGCTTTTCGAATCAATCCCAGCTCCTAAAAAAGACAGCTTCGCCTCTTCTTCTCCACTTATTAACTCAATATCCATTCCAACTTCTGTTCTTACCCTCTCAATAATTTCGCGTCTGTTAGAAGAATTTCTAATCGACGCCGTAGCAATGGCAAAAGTTTTTGATATATCTTCGAAATTTGATATTAAATTTTTGAATTCTTTCAAAGTATTGATTAGTTTTTGAATGCCGTGCTCATTCATAACTCCTTTTTCAATGAACGACGCCAACGATGCTGTAGACTTTTCATTAAAAAGATTTTTGACAGAATCTTTAATCACCTTATATACTGATAATCTTATAGTATTTGAACCTATATCTATGACTGCATAAATCATTAATAACACCTCTTTATTTAATTTTACTATATCCTATCTGTTTTTCTAAGTGTTTTACAATAAATTATCAAATTATTTACGTTAATTTTACAATTTATTATATATTGTTTACAATCTATGTTTAAAATTGCAAAACCGAGGGTATAAATAACACTGTAATAGATTATGACCAATAAGGAGGTGTTATATATGGGAATTTTATCATGGATTATAGTAGGAGCATTAGCAGGATGGATAGGATCTAAAATAACTGGTAATGATGCAAACATGGGAGCAGGTGCTAACATTCTTTGCGGAATTGTCGGAGCTACAATCGGTGGCTGGGTAATGAGCATTATCGGAAAAAGTGGAGTAAACGGATTCAACCTTTACAGCATTTTAGTTGCAATTTTAGGTTCAGTAATATTATTATCTATTATTAATGCTATTAAAAAGAAAAAATAAATTGAATTTTCTGTAGTATGTCACCTAGGGCATACTACTTTTTTTGTTTCCTTTAATACAGTAATTATAATAATTATCTGCTTGATATTCGAAAATTCTTGTATCATTGTTAACTATGTAAAAATTTGACAAATTTAAATTATCATATTATAATTTAACAATATGATATATGGAGAGTTGTCCGAGTTGGCCGAAGGAGCATGATTGGAAATCATGTAAACATTAACGTGTTTCAAGGGTTCGAATCCCTTACTCTCCGCCATGCACTAGATGGGGAATTAGCGATGCCCTGTAACCTGCAATCGCTACAGCAGGATTGAATTCCCGAGCGCGGGATTAAAAGTGTTGGTATGAACTTAAAAAGTGGTGTTGAGAAGTGGGTCTCACGCAACAGGAACCTGTGAACCTGGTCAGGATCGGAAGGTAGCAGCCATAAGCAGTTATTTCTGTGTGATGTGAGGGTGCCTATTTTGAGCTAACTATTAGGAATCGCCTCCGCTTTTTCTAACAGACTCGGGTGTGCTTACATATTTACCAGATTTATCTGGTAATTTTTTTGCATTTTTTTAAATACAATTCACTTTTTAATTTTCTTGTTTAATTTTAAAATTTTGAATACTTACTTTTAAGTTCCCATTTATTTTCTCATATTCCAGATCAAATTCTTATCATTTTACATAAAACAAACTACATTTATTCTTCAATAGAATTTTAGGAAAATAAAAAACACCACTTTCGTGATGTTTTTTATCTCTTATAAATAAATCTTGACTTATTTTATAATGAACCTTCTTTACCATTTGTTTCATAATGCAAGCTCATATTTTTTACGTGTTTATGAAGCATAATGATAGCAATAATGTTTGGTATAACCATTAATGAGTTTGTTAAGTCTGCTGTGTTCCATAC
>NZ_JAGYZD010000159.1 GCF_018371055.1 Finegoldia magna
TAGATAGGTACAAGAATAATCTAAATGAATAAGGTAAAAATATTGGAGCTTTTCGGTGGCATAGGTGCTATTAGAAAGGCTTTTATTAATTTAAAGATATCTTATGAAGTAGTTGATTATGTAGAAATAGATAAGGCTTGTGTTAAATCATACAACGCACTTTATGGAGAGGCTTATAAGCCAAAATCAGTAGTAGGATATAAAGCTCCTAATGAGAAGATAGACTTAATTATGCATGGAAGTCCTTGCCAAGACTTTTCAAGAATAGGGAAAAAGCAAGGAGGAGTAAAGAATTCAGGAACTAGATCAAGCTTACTATTTGAAACAATTAGAATAATCAAAGAAATGAAAGATAAACCTAAATGGATAATTTGCGAAAATGTAAAAGGAGTCCTTGATAGAAATATGAGGGACTCCTTGTTTATTTATCTAAAGGAGTTAGAAGACCTTGGATATGAAAGTAAGTATGAAATTTTAAATGCAATGGACTTTGGGATACCTCAAAAAAGGGAGAGGATATTTGTTGTTTCATGTCTAGGAGCAAATAACTTTTCTTTTAATAAATTGGAGAGGAAAGAAACTAGACCACTAAGTGAATTTTTAGAAAAGGATGTAAGTGAACTTTATACAATGACCCAACCCTATATGCTGAAATTTTTAAATAAAAGCATAGATAACAGTTTTAGAGGGCGACTCAAAGTGATTAAAGATTTTTCTTATACTATTTCTACAAAACAAATGAGAGTACCTAATTCTGGAATAATAGATATTGGAAATGGTAGGTATAGGTATTTAACAGAAAGAGAATGCCTAAGACTCATGGGTTTTGATGATAGTGATATAGACAAATTAGAGGAAGTGCATTCAAGAAGAAAAAATTGCACTTCAAGCAAACTATATAACCAGGCCGGCAATTCTATTGTGGTTGATGTTTTAATGTGCATTATTAGTTCAATAATGCATGTTAGTGCAAACTTATTATTGTGAATGATATAATAAAATAAAAGACAGGAGGATATGATATGGATATTCTAGAATGTAAATTAAAGAATTGTTATGGAATAGATGAGTTTAACCATGAATTTGATTTTACAAATACAAATGTGATTACAGTATATGCAAAAAATGGATTGATGAAAACTTCTTTTGCAAAAACTTTTAAGAAAATTCAAGATGGTAAAGCTGACGAAATACGTGATGAAATATTCGATATAAAAGCAGAAGTTAATGTGAGCATAGATGGACAAGATATAAGAAAAGAGCAAGTGTTTGTAATAAAAAGCTTTGAGAATTATTATGAATCTAGTAGTGTAGCAGATTTATTAGTAGACGAAAAAACAAAAAAATCTATCACAACTTTATTAAAGCAAAAAAATAATTTTTTAAAAAAGTTAGTGCAATATTCAGGATTAAAAATTGAAAAAACACAACAAGGAAGAAAAATTTATGAATTAGAGCCTACAGTAGTTTCTGACATGAATTTAAGTGAAAAAAGTTTTTTATTAAGCTTGAAAGAATTATGTGAAGCTGAAAATAAAACGTATTTACCTAATGTTAAATACTCTACAATTTTTGATGATAGTGTAATTAAAAAAATAAAAGACAGTAGTTTTCAAAATAAAATAAAAGAGTTTTGTGAAGCTGCTGAAACTATATACAGTAGTTATACTTTTTTTGAAAAAGGTCAATTCACATTTCCAAAATTGAAGAATGTTGCAAAAAATTTAGATTCAGATAATTTTTTTGTAAGAGATAATAAACTTAATTTAAATAATAGCATAGTAATTGGTAATAATGATGAACTACAAGAGAAAATATATGAAATAGAGGGGAAAATTAAAGATATTCCAGAATTTCAACAGATAGAAAAGTTACTAAGTGATACAAAAGGCATATTATTAAGAGATACAATAGAAAACAATCCTGAACTAATAGAGTTTTTGAAAATAGAAAATTTAGATAATTTAAAAAAAGAATTATGGACTTCATATATAAAGAAAGAAAAGAAATCTTTTGATGATTTATTAGAGATATATAAAGAATTAGAGGAGAATATTAAAAATCTCAATATAGACAATACATTGTGGAATCGTTCTTTAGAAATATTTGAAGATAGGTTCACTGTTCCATATAAGATGAAAATATCAAATTTAAAGGGAGCGATAATAGGAGAAAACCTACCACGTGTGGAGTTTATATTTGAAAAGGGTGAAAATCAAGCAAGTTTAGATAGATCAAATTTAGAAAAATTAGACGTGTTAAGTCAAGGAGAGAAAAGATCTTTATATTTGTTAAATATAATATTTGACATAGAAAAAATAAAAAAAGAAAGCAATGAAGTCCTATTTATAGTAGACGATATAGCAGATTCTTTTGATTATAAAAATAAGTATGCTATTGTAGAATATTTGTATGAAATGGCAACAATTGATAATTTTAGAATGATAATTTTATCTCATAATTTTGATTTTTATAGAACAATTTCTTCTAGACTAAATGTACCTCGTACATCTAGATTTATCGTTGAAAACAAACAAGATTTAAATTTGATAGAAGAGAAATATCAAAAACAACCTTTTATAACATGGAAAACTAAACCAGATAAATATTCCTTATTTGCACTTATACCATTTGTTAGGAATCTAATTGAATATAGTTTTGATAAATCTGTTAATGATTCAAATTATTATGATAGCGATTATGAGCTATTAACTAATTTACTACACAAAAAAGAAAATTCAGGAACTATTAATTTTAAAACTTTAGGGAAAGTATATAAAGAATATATAGGGAGATTTGATATACCAAGTGAGTTTAAAGAGGATGATCTGGTTATAGAAAAGCTTTATGAAACTACTGAAAACTTAACTAGTAACTTAAATTTGCTCGAGCATAAAGTTTTATTATCAATGGCTTGTAGACTTAAAGCTGAGGAAATAATGTTAGATAAAATTAATAATTATAATGGTATGCTAAATTGGAAAGTGAAAAATAATTTGAAAACAGGAGATAAAGCGGAATTTCTGAATCATGTAGATAAAACTAATAATATGACCAGGGTATTATTTGATGCATATAAGCAGATTGCGAATGAAGAACAAATTAATATAGTTAATGAAGTTAATATAATGACTCCAGAAAATATTCATATAAACTCTTTTATGTATGAGCCTATAATGGATATGGATATTAACGAATTATTGAACTTATATGGAAAACTTAAAGAATTAATATAGGTCATTTAATTATATTACATTATAGACGGTAGATTATTTAAAATCTATCGTCTTTTTTATTACTCAAAAAAGGAGGTAGGAAATGCAAGTAAATGATTTTAAGAACATACAAGAAGCAATAAAGTATGAAGTTTTACAAGATGAAAAAGAATATTTAAAACTCTTAAAAGTTATAGGTAACAATCAGAAATATGATTTTTCTAGCCAACTAAGTATATACAACAAAGAACCTGAAGCTAGAGCTTGTGCGACATTTGATATGTGGAAGAAATATTTTGGTCGAGTTGTTATGAGAGGTCAAAAGGGTATTCCAATTTTAGTTGGAAGTGATGTAAATCAAAGAATTTCATATATTTTCGATATTAGTCAAACCACATCAATGGATAGGAATATTAATGAGGTTAGCTTATGGCAGTTTGACCACGAAAACCATAACGAGGCTTTAAAAGAAATAATAAGAGATTCTTCATTTGAAGCTAGTGATTCACTAAACGAAAATATATTTTCTTTAAGTCGAATTTATGGAGATGAATATATTAATTTGGCTATTGCTGATTTGAGAATAGATGTAGAGGATAGACTGAGTTTTGAAAAGTTTATGAGAGACTCAATATCCTATGCGATAGCTAATAGGTTTAATACAGCCTATCCTATGGATATGGAAAATTTAAAAAATAATTTTTCTAGGATTAATACAATTTCTTTAGAACAGATAGGTCTTGTAATATCAAGAGTTAGCGAAGATATTATAGATAGCACAATAGAAAAATCTAAGGAAATGGATCGAGCTAGGCTGCTGACAGAAAGGGCCGGTGGCGACTATAATAGAGATATAGAAAATATAAATGAAGATAGAGGAGGTCAAGATGATTTATATAGACGAGATGATAGGTCAAGAAGTAGAGATGGACGAGTTTTCACAGATGGAAG
>NZ_JAGYZD010000160.1 GCF_018371055.1 Finegoldia magna
ATCGCTCCTTTTAATATGTTTTGTTTGGTCACTTACATATTAACACAGCTGATTAGCTATGAGTTATTTTATGTTGCACTTGTTATGATAAATTATCCATGAAAAAATGGGACTAAAATTAGTCCCATTTTAAAATATAAATCTGTTTTATACTAAGATTAATTATTTACGTTTTCTGATTGAAACATAAGCGCCTGCTGCTGTTGATAAAGCTGCTGCTGCTAATGTTAAAATTTCAGCTTCGCTACCAGCTTTTGGTAATTCAGCTTTTTTCTTCTTATTTGGAGAATCAGTATCTTCTTTTCCTGGTTTTTCAGGTTTTCCTGGCATATCTGGTTTTTCAGGATTAGAAGGTTCACCCGGTTTTTCTGGTTCATCTGGTTTTTCTGGGTTAGATGGTTTATCTGGAGTTTCTGGGTCAGCTGGGTTTGGTGATAACAAGTAGTAGTATCTACCATTAGCACCTTGTCTTATAGTGTATGATTTGTTGATTGGATCATTTTCTAAAGCTTTCTTAGCTTTATATGCTAATTCTACGAATTTTTCTTTTCCATTTAATTATATCACGTAACAATCGTTACGGATTATTGTAGCTCTTATCTGTATAATAAAATCAAATAAATGGAGGGATAATATGTCAAGATTTTTAGGAAAAATTCATTATATAATGTTCGATAAGATAAATTACGTTGATGAGATTACGCGTTCAATGAGTGAGTTGTTGGATGATGTTGATTTGAAAAATATTGAAAGTGGAGCGTTGGAGGATTTGATCGACACGGACAATATTCACGGATGGTTACAGGTGAGAGTAGCAATTGTGGAGGATAATCTGGCGAAGGTTTTGAGTGAGCTTAAAAAAGAAGGAAAGCTTGAAGATGCTCTTAAAATCGCGTATGATTTCGGTGCAAAGGAAGATTTCTCGGGTGATGCTTCTGATGCATTCCAATTTATGTCTGAGAAGTTCTTGGACGGGATGCCTTGTGATATGGCGAATTTGCCAGTGGAATCAAATGATGGAGAGTTCCGTTGGATTAAGAGAATTGATGTGCACGAACAGTATTACATTTACGGTGAGTCTTCTGAAGTTTACGATGAGTTTCGCCGTGCGTGGATGAATGGTTTGTTGAGTGGTTGTGATGTGGAATACGTGGTTGAAGACGGAGTTAATATTATAAGGTAGTTTTGTGAGTTTTTGGGGTATAAATATATGTAAGATAACAACAATTGTAGGAGGTATGTTATGTATATTAGAGAAGAGGTACTTAAAAACGCGAATAATAAAGAAAAAGTTTCGGAAATTTTGGAAAATTATTTCAAAACAGATGCAAATTACGAAAACGAACACGATCGTGATGAACTTCGCCGCCGCGGCTTTGAAGAATTGAAGTTAATCGGAGAAATCCAAGTTTATCAATTGTTGATGAACTCAGATAACGATAGATCTAAATTATAATAATCAATCCCTTGTCATGTGACAAGGGATTTTTTGGTGGGATAGAGTATATGTCAGTGAAATAAATCAGATTACTGCTTTTACCAAGAAAAAAATTAGCACTCAAATAAAAGATGGTAACTAAGCGAGTCATCTGGAGAAAATTGTGTCAAATTTAATCGAAAAAATTCGTGAAAAAATCTCATTGTTTGAGTGCGTAGCACGAGTTTGAGATTTTAGAATTTCGAGATTAGAATTTGCCAATTTACGTAAGCCAGACGATGCGTGTTACGACTTTTATTTATTATCTTTGTGTCGCAATAAATTTACTAGTAAATGTGTTCGTGCAAATCAGTTTTCTGATTTCCATGATGCTGAAACAATCGTGGCAATGTTCTAATTTCCAAATAAAAAATGGGAGCACAAGACCCCATTTTTCTTTTTTAAAATTAAATTTTATTTGAGTTTTTTAAATGAAGTATACACACCAAAAACTCCTGCCAATGATGCTATTGCTAGTGTTAATACTTCTGTTTCAATACCAGATTTTGGTAGCTTTTTCTTTTCTGTAGTAACTTTTACTCTATTAACTTTGTTGTCCGAAGTAGTTCTAACAAGGGCTGCTTTCTTCTTTTCTGCGTTTTTCTTGAATTCTTCGGCTTTTTTCTTAGCTTTAGCTTTCATTTCTTCAGATTTCTTTTCTTCTTCAGCCTTCTTTGCTTCTTCAGATTTCTTCTTTACTTCTTCTTCCTTTTGTTTTTCTGCTGAATTTTTCAATCCATCGATTTTCTTTTCTTTTTCTGTTTGTTTCTTTTCTTCAGCAGTCTCTTCTTCTGTTTTTTCTTTTTTATAAGAATTAGTTGATTTTTCTGGTTGGATTTCCTTGAATTTTAGTGTGTAGTGCCATTTTCCATCTTTTTCTGCCACGTCAAATGCATGCTTCACTAATTCTGTGTCCAAGTCTTTCTTGGCTGCTTCTTCTGCTTTTTTCTTAGTATCAAAATCAGATTGAGGCTTTAATTGTTTGATTTTTTCAATTGCTTCATCAAAATGTCTCAACATTCCTATTGCATATTCAGTATTTAAACCTGTTGGTATATCAAAACCTGCTCTTTCTTTTTTTACATCTATCTTTAATTTTTCTACTTCGGAAATTTTTCCAAGCTTCTTTAATTCAGAATTTTTTTCTAATTTTAATAAATCAGGATCTTTTTCTAATTTTTCTATAATTTTATCAACATTATTCAATATTTCATTTAAAACTTCAACCGAAACTTTTTCTTGTAGCATTTTCGCACTATTTGTATTGTCTGCTGTAGCATAAGCGCTAACTCCACTGCCAAGAACTAAAGTTCCCGCAAGCGCAGCTACCAATAATTTTTTATTAAATTTCATATTAATATGACAATGGAAACTTCCCTTAACGGGCGGAATTTGTCGCCTCCCTTCAGTTTTTTCAAATACATTTCAAATCCGTTTCCAAGCAATTTCTTGCTATTCCATTTACACAATCTACTCGTATTATCTCCACATGAAATATTCCTACCGAAATACTCCTCGTTAAAACCACAAAAAATTCGAATTTTTTGTTAATATATACACAAGTTTTAGTTTGTCAAAAGTAGTTTTGCATATAACTATTTATATTGTTATTTTGATTATACTATATATTTTACCACGATACAATACAGATTATATTCCTCGTCAGTGAAACAAATCAGATTACTGCTTTTGCTAAGAATATCGTCTGGAGAAAATAACTAAAAACCCAAGCGAAGTGATCCGTCAAAAAATCTCACTCGTGCCAGTCGCAGACGCACTTGAGATTTTAGGGGCACGAGCGTGAGGATTTTTTTATTTTCGTAAGCTAGATATTCGTGCAATACAGTTTTCTGATTTTCCATTAACTGAAATAGCCGCGGCAATCAGACCAATTTGCGTAAGCCAGATGATGCATGGTGCGACTTTTATTCCGTAAGTTTATGTAGCGATAAATTTTTCCTTGTCAGTGAAACAAATCAGATTACTACGTTTGCTAAGAAAAAAATTAGCACTCAAATAAAAGATCGTAACTAAGCGAGTCATCTGGAGTAAATTGTGTCAAATTCAATCGAAGAAATTCGTTAAAAAATCTCATTGTCTGAGTGCGTAGCACGAGTTTGAGATTTTAGAATTTCAAGATTAGAATTTGCCAATTTACGTAAGCTAGACGATGCGTGTTACGACTTTTATTGCGTATCTTTGTACAACGACTTATTTTCGTAAGTCAGATATTCGTGCAAAACAGTTTTCTGATTTTCTGAGTCTGAAATAGCTTCGGCAGCCAATTTACGTAAGCCAGACGATGCGTGTTACGACTTTTATTCATTATCTTTGTGTAGCGACAAACAAACAAACAAAAATAGACCCTATCAAAGGGTCTATCGTGAGTGTATTATTCGTGCAATTCCACTGTGTCTTCGTGGTATTTTGCTGGTAAGCTTGATTTTTCTTTGTTCATTCCAATGAAGAAGTTAACGTTAGCTTCTTTTGATAAAACTTCCAAGTTTTCTAGGAATTCTTCTAATTGTTGTTCTGTCATTTCAACGATTGAGTAAATTCCATCTACGTAAATTGTTTCGATATCGAAATCTTGTGACATTATTCCTGCCAAAAATCCATACAAACTTTCTGGACTTGAGATGTGGAATGTCGATGCATCTATAAGTCTTACTGAGTGATCA
>NZ_JAGYZD010000161.1 GCF_018371055.1 Finegoldia magna
GAAATATTAAAAGTGAGAGATACATTACAAAGTGCTAATAGTAGTTTAAAGGAAATTCAAGATTTTGTTCAAAAAGCTAATGGAGATTCAAAAAGTTTACCCACACATACACCGTGAGGGTCGCGATTTGTTTGTTGATGAAATATTTCTTGGATGATGAATTCAAGGTTGAGTATTTGAACATTGCGGCTCAGATCAAAAGCGAAGAATACTATGTCAACATGATGATTGCGTGGTTTTTCGCGACGGCGTTGGCAAAACAGTGGGACGATGTTATATTCGTTTTGGAAGATAATTTGCTAGAAGATTGGACGCACAACAAAACTATACAAAAATCCAGGGAAAGTTTCAGAATAACACCTGAACAAAAACAATATCTAAAATCATTAAAGAAAAGGAGATAAAATGCGAAGAAAAGATCGTGAAATCACAAGTTTTGATGAACAATTGAAGATAATAGATCAGTGTGATGTAGTAAGGCTAGGGCTTGTTGATGACGAAGGCTATCCGTATATTTTGCCACTGAATTTTGGATATGAAGTGGTGGATAATCAATTGGTTTTGTATTTTCATGGCGCACTGGAAGGCTACAAATACCAACTCATCGACAAGAACAACAAGGCTTCTTTTGAGATGGACACAGACCACGATTTGTATTCCGACAGAGAAAAGGGATACTGCACGATGAATTACTCAAGCATCATGGGAAAAGGAATCGTGGAATATGTGACAGATGCTGAGGAAAAATTCAGGGCATTGACCGTGATGACGGACAAATATCACGTAGAACATTTTGAGTTCAACCCGAAAGCAATTCCAAGAACTAGGGTTTTCAAATTAACAGTTACATCAATGACTGCGAAACACAAAACTATGAAAAAATAAACTTATAAAACACAAAAATTATTATTCAAAAATGCTTGACAGTATAACTTATCAGCTGTATACTGAAAAGGTAGTAAGTAATTAAGGTAGTGAATCAAAGTTTTGTAAAATATTTTATTCTCTTAAATTAATTAGTTATCACAAAAATAAAAATGTACAGTGGTACGGTTATTCTACGGAATAACGAGGAGGATATTATGAGTAACGGAACAGTTAAATGGTTTAATTCTACTAAAGGATTTGGATTTATAACAGGAGAAGACAACAAGGACATTTTTGTTCACCAAAGCGCAATCCAACAAGAAGGATTCAGAACATTAGAAGAAGGACAAAAAGTTTCATACGATGTTGAAGCTTCTGAAAAAGGCGACAGAGCAGTTAACGTAGTTAAATTATAATATAACAAGGTTCAATCATTTTGGTTGGACCTTTTTAATTTGTTCAAATGTGGGTATAAATATATTGCCCAAAATATTAATAAAAAGAAAGGATTAACAATGGCAAACACAGAACAAAAAATTATGGAATTAATTCCAGATGAATTGAAGAACAAATTACCGGGATTTTTACAAGGAAATGTACTATCAGGAGTTGTCGACAAAATCAAACAACAATATCCAGATCTTTACAAAAAAGTTGAAGAATCAGAAGGTCAAATCCCTGAAGATGTAAAACAAAAATTGACAGAAGTAATCAATAACTTTGTCCAACAAAAATTAGGATAAAATCAGACCAGTATGCGTGAAAATGTGTACTGGTTTTTTGTTTGTCAAAATATTACAAAATCTCATAAATGTGATATATTAGTATTAGATTTTAAAAATTATGGGAGGAATAATATGGATTTTGAAGAAGTGATTAAAAATCGATATTCTTGCAAAAAATATAGCGACAAAAAGGTAGAAAAGGAAAAACTAGACAAGATATTGGAAGCTGGAAGATTAGCGCCAACAGCGAAGAACTTGCAAGAACATCACATTTATGTAATACAATCAGAAAAAAACTTGAAAAAAGTCGACGAAGTGACACCTTGTAGATACGGCGCAAGTACAGTTTTACTTGTAACTTTTGACAAGACAAACGTGTTTACTTATCCTGGCGATAGAAGAGATTCTGGAATAGAAGATGCATCCATCGTCGCTACTCATTTGATGTTAGCAGCGAAAAACCAAGGATTGGAAAGTTGTTGGATTAATTTCTTGGATCCAGACATCACACACAAGAAGTTCCGCCTTCCTGCAAAAGAAGAAGTACTAATGATGCTGGACATCGGCTATCCTGCTGAAGACTCTGAAATCAATCCACTTCACGACAAAAGAAAAGATTTGTCAGAAACAGTAACATTTATTTAAACAATACTTAATCTGGAGATTTAATGAATTTAAAATATAACGAAATATTAGTTAGAAACGCCTCTTTGGAAGATGTACCTAATTTATTAAAATGGTGGAATGATGGCATGGTAATGGAACATGCAGGATTTCCTCTTGGACTAAACACTACCGATAACAGAGTTATACAAAATATTAAAAATCACGACATGATAAATAATGCTCTGTTTATAATTGAATATAACAAAATTCCAATTGGAGAAATGAATTACAAGAAACTTGATCATAAATCGGTGGAGATTGGAATTAAAATTTGTGAAGAAGAATATCAAAATAGAGGTCTGGGAAAAATTATTTTAAGTTTATTGATCAGTGAGTTGTTTTCAAAAGGATTTGAGAAAATAGTATTGTCAACAACTGTAGAGAATAAAAGGGCGCATCATGTTTATGAAAAACTAGGATTCGTCAATACAGAAATTAAAGAAAATTCGTGGACAGATCAATTGGGAAACATTCGCTCCTCTGTAATGTATGAGCTAATTTAAGAAAATTTTAATAACCAATTAACTAAACTAAAGGAGAACTAATGAACAAAAGAAAAATCGACGTAATGGACTACGCATCAGACATTGTAAAAGAACTTCCGAAAGGAATATTTTTGAACACGAAAGCAAACGGCAAATTCAACAGCATGGCGATTGCATGGGGAACTATTGGCTACAATTGGAACAAGCCTGTGTTCGTGTGCTACGTTAGAGAAGGAAGATTTACCAGAGAATTGTTGGACGAAAATCCAGAATTCACAATCAGCGTCCCAATCGGCTCCTACGACAAAAAAATAATGAAAGTTTGTGGCAGCCAAAGTGGAAGAGATGTTGATAAAGTAGAAGAAGCAAACCTCACACTCGTTGAGCCAGAAACAATTTCTGTGAATGGAATCAAAGAACTTCCTTTAACTATTGAATGCAAACTAATTTATCGTCAAGAACAGGATTTGTCATTACTTCCAGATGATATTTTGAACAGAAATTATCCGCAAGATGTCGATAGCTCCAATCCTCGCTCCAACAAGGATTTTCACATCACATATCTTGGAGAAATCGTCGACAGTTATATAATTGAAGATTAATCGCAAAACGACTCAGTCACATTGGCTAAGTCGTTTTTAAATTGCTCACTTGATAGAAGAAATTTGCCAATTCATCAGTGCTTTCCACTCCACCTTTTCTAATCCAGTGCAAAATAATTCCCGAATTCAACGACAAGAACACCTCGGTCGAATAATCTTTTGGCAAAAACGGGTGATTGTCAATCGAATACTTCAACTCCGGAAGCGTATCAATTAACGCCAACAAAAACTTCCTCAACATATCGTTGATGTAGTTGTAGCTGTTCATCGTCAACGCATAAATAAAATCGAAATCATCCTTCACATAATCGATAACTTTTTTGATGATATCGTACGAATATTTTCTGCCGATCTTTTCCGACGTCAAAATCTCTTTCAACTCTTCAAAGATTTCCTCCACCAAATTATCCACCAAATCCATTTTATCATCGTAGTGCAAATAAAATGTCCCACGATTGATGTTGGCTTGTTTCGTCAATTCGCTCACCGAAATATCGTTCAAACTTTTTTCTTTCAACAAAATAGTCAACGCTTTTTTTAATTTGTCCCTCGTATCCGTTTCTCTAATCATAAAATCTCCTTAAATGAACAAACTGTTCAATATTGTTTTGTTACAATTCTACTTTTAATATAAAATAATTTATAAGATAAATCAACACATTGTTCATATAAGAGGTGAAACATGGCATATATTGAAATGAAAAACAGCTACAAACGCTACAAATCAGGACAATCCGAAATAATTGCGAACAACGACATATCGTTTGAAATAGAAAAAGGAGAATTGGC
>NZ_JAGYZD010000162.1 GCF_018371055.1 Finegoldia magna
TTCTTTGTTCAAAGCAGCACGTTCGATTTCAAGTTGCAATATTTTTCTCTTAGTTTCGTCGATGCTTTCAGGCATAGAATCTATCTCAGTTCTAACCATCGCACTCGCTTCGTCCATCAAATCAATAGCCTTGTCTGGCAAAAATCTGTCTGTAATATATCTGTCCGACAAAGTTGCCGCAGCGATTACAGCGTTGTCAGTGATTTTGATTCCGTGATAAATCTCGTACTTGTCCTTGATACCACGCAATATCGAAATCGTGTCTTCAACTGAAGGCTCTTCAACCAAAACTTTTTGGAATCTTCTTTCCAATGCGCCATCTGTTTCGATGTATTTTCTGTATTCATCCAAAGTTGTAGCGCCGATTGTTCTGATTTCACCTCTTGCAAGCATTGGCTTCAACAAGTTCGCTGCATCCATTGCGCCTTCTGATTTTCCAGCTCCAACCAAAGTGTGAATTTCGTCGATAAACATAATGATTTTGCCATCAGATTCTGCCACTTCTTTTAGAACAGCCTTCAATCTTTCTTCGAACTCTCCTCTGAATTTTGCACCGGCAATCAAACTTCCCATGTCCAATGCAAAAATAGATTTATTTCTCAAAGTTTCTGGGACATCATCGTTGACAATTCTAAGCGCCAAACCTTCCACAATCGCAGTCTTACCAACACCAGGTTGACCAATTAACACTGGATTGTTCTTCGTTCTACGACTCAAAATCCTAACGCTGTGTCTGATTTCATCGTCACGACCGATAACTGGATCAAGCTTACCTTCCTTCGCCAAATCAGTCAAGTTACGACCGTATTTTGTCAACACATCAGTCGTATCTTCTGGATTGTCAGAATCTACCTTTTGATTTCCTCTCAAATCCTTCAAATTAGATGCGAAGTTTTGCTTATTGACATTAAAATCCTTCAACAAAACTGCGCTAACAGTGTTCTTTTCTCCTAAAATACTCATAAAAATGTGTTCTACTGACACGAAACTGTCGCCCATGGACTTAGCTTCGTCCTCTGCTTTCAACAAAATTCTTTGAAAAGCAGTGCTTGGATACACACTCGATTGACTGTCGTTTTTAGGAAGAGAATCTATTTTTTGATTAAAAGCGCTCACGATTTTTTTGTAATCTGCGCCCAATTTTTGGATAGTCTTTGCTACTATTGAATCTGAATCAGACAACAACGCATAGCTCAAATGAACATCCGTAACTTCTGGATTGCCCAACTTTATCGCAGAGTTTTGCGCATCTTGAATTGCTTGAACAGATTTTTGTGTGAATTTATTTAAATCCATAATCCTTACCTCCTAACATTATTCAGAAATATCGTATAATTTTTTGTATAATTCTTCTTGTTCTTCGTTTAATTTTGTAGGATTTACGATAGAAATTTCAAGGTACAAATCACCCTTGACGCCTTTCATATCCACAAATCCCTTATCTTTAATCCTAATTCTTTGATTAGCCTTGATGTTTTTCGGAATCTTAACCTTGATTCTTTCGCCACTAATCGTTTCAACATTGATAGATTTACCAAAATAAGCTTCCCATGGTTTAAGTTCAACCTTCTTGATGATATTGTGATCTTCAAGCTTGTTGTACACATCAACCAAGTTAATCTTCACATAAATGTCCCCGTCAACTCCGAATTTTTCGCCCTTGACCTTGATTTTCTTACCAGGCAAAATTCCTTTTGGAACTTTCAAATTCAAGTTGACGCTTTTATCTCCAATCATAAGACCCAATCTTTTTTCTACACCGTTGTAGATATCAGATAAGGAAACGGAAATGTCCGTGTCGTATCTTTGCCTTTGTTGTGATTTTCTTCCAGCTCCTTTGAATCCGCTGAAAATATCGGAAAATCCACCGCCGCTACTTTGTCCACCTGAGAAAAACGCGTTGAAAAAGTCTGAGAATCCTCCGCCACTGCCACCAGTTGTGTAAGTGTACGAACCAGAATTCTTGCCGAAGCCGCCAAATCCTCCGAAGTTTCCAAAATCGTACGCATTCGGATCGAAGTTTTGTCCTCCTTGGAAATTATAATTGGAGCCAAACATATCGTATTTTTTACGCTTATCTTCGTTGCCTAAAACCTCGTAAGCCTCGTTGATTTCCTTGAATTTTTCCTGTGATTTCTCGTCGCCTTTATTTAAATCAGGGTGATATTTCTTGGCGAGTTTTCGGTATGCTTTTTTAATTTCTTGGGAGCTCGCCTTTTTATCCACCCCCAAAACTTTGTAATAATCTTTATATTCCATAAAAAACCTCCCGTAATTTGTTTTTGACTTTCTTTGACCTTGATATTATTATACACCCTTACGAGCGCATAATCAATAGTATTTACAATCTTTGCAATTTCTTTGACTTTTAGTTTTATTTTTGACTTTTGATTATTTTTTTGATTTTCATGATAAATCTTTATATCCAAATAGAATGATCCTTACCCGATCCAACCTCGAAATGATATTTCACTATTCCCAAATCGACCTTTGCTGACGGAGCAAATTTCGCCTTCGCTTTCACCTTATCATCGACCAAAGTCAACATAAATTTTTGTTGATTAATCGCAGTTGGAGCATTCAAAGCACAATCCACACCGTCCTTGAACCATTGTGGCGAATCGTCATTCACATTTGACACTTGCTTTGGAAGTTTGCTTTTGCGATTGTAACCCAAGTTCGCAGGAATTCCGAACGAAATCACAATCACCAAATTTTCGTTTGGCTCTATGTATTTTTTAATATTCTTCTTATTATATGTAAGAGCAACCCAGCACGAACCTAAATCCAAATTCATCAGCTCCATCACAAGCTTCTCGCCGTAATATCCACAAGTCTCACTCAAATCATTGCCCACGCCCTTCATAATCAGAAAATTATTCACATTTTCAAACTTCCCGTACTTCGCAAGCCTTGAATTGAATCCTTTCTTGTCATCAAACACAGCTTTTATATTCAAATTAGATTCACGATTAACCTCATCGACCTTCTCTTCGATAATTTTCTTCACGTTAGTATCAATCTCTTCATCTAAGTATTTTCTAACAGAATGCCTCTTATGCATCAACTCTAAAATATCCACCTTGTTCCCCTCATTAAAATATATACTTATTATAATATACCACAAATAGCACCAAATCATTCATAATTGACAAATACAACGAATCACCTTATCAGAAAACATACGTAAATTTTCACAAAAAAATGGAATCACACTGATTCCATCTATATTAACCCACCCAATCCACACCCATAGCTCAATACATCTTGTGCAAATTCTCCAACGCCTTGCTTCTCGTGTTGTAGAAAGTGGACTGTTTCATATTCAATTCCTTGCAAATCACCCTCGCACTTTTTTCACGAAGGAAATTCTCGTAAATAATCTTCTGTTGCTTTTCCGGAAGCTTACGCACCTTCTCATAAAGCTCCTTAATCTCCAACCTATCCTCAAAATCCTGTTCAATATTCTCATCAGATTCAATCAAATTCATCAGCTCAACACCATCCTCATTAGTAAAATTCAACGACTGAACACTTCTTCTCGGATTCTTCTTCAAATAGAAAAACCTCAACCTCTGCTTCAAATAATAATTGAACGGCACATTCTTTGAACCATCATACTCCATAATCGCATACATAATCTCAGTCTTACCATCATCAATTAGTTCTTCGAAAATATCCGCCCTATCATAATAATTTTTGATACTACTAATAATCAAAGGCTCAAAAGCCTTATAAATTCTCTCATCATCCAAAATTTTGTTGTTCACAATATAATCTATCTCTTCATAATTCATGATTTCCATCTCCTTTTTCTCAATTTTACAATCGAAATAAAGATAATATAAATCATGAATGAAACGAAAAACCACACCAAAACCTATAGTAACAGCGTGAACCATTTAAAAATAAATGAAAAATCATCACCATTCTTCACAAAACAAACCAATTCATTGTAAATTCAAATCGAAAACACTTGAACGGGAATGTATGTTCTATTATAATAAAATTATCATAAAATAAAAGGAGAATCAATGAAACAATTACAAGCAATCATTCCGATATACGTAGACAATATCGGCAATGCAGTCCAACTTT
>NZ_JAGYZD010000163.1 GCF_018371055.1 Finegoldia magna
TATTGGGGTCTTAGGGTTCTCCCTAACAAGGTAAAATTGATAAAAAAAGAAGCAGTCCATAAAGGTTCTGCTTCATCAATTTTTCGTAAGTGGGTACTCACTTACTGTGCTTGCTATTAAAGTTATAAGCGTTAAGCGTTTATTCAGTTTTATTAATTATACCGCATTTAAATAAATTAATTAAGAAGTATACGGTAGAGTAGAGCAAAATTTATAATTTGATTGATATTGAAAATATTTTTC
This sequence comes from Finegoldia magna, assembly GCF_018371055.1. Taxonomy (GTDB): domain Bacteria; phylum Bacillota; class Clostridia; order Tissierellales; family Peptoniphilaceae; genus Finegoldia; species Finegoldia magna_I. Next base: position 244 of record NZ_JAGYZD010000163.1, read on the forward strand.
AATTAAGATATAATAAAAACCGAGGGAATCCTCGGAAAATAATTGAATGATTGGAGGTATTTTATTGAAAGATAAGGAAACAAAAGTTGGTCAAATTAGAAAAAAAGAAATTCGAGATGCAGCAATGAGATGTTTTTTGAATAAAGGATTTCAGAATACAACAATGGAAGATGTGATTAAAGAAGTTGGCATGAGCACAGGTGGTGTCTATCATCATTATAAAAGCACAGCTGAAATGCTTAAAGATTTAATGCTTGATGGAAATCAGTATAGAAATAATTTAATTGATAATTATTTAGAAGCTCACATAGGTCAAGATAAATATGAACAGATGAGTGAAATTTTAGTGGATAAGTGTCTACCAGATACAGATATTACTAAGGTTTATTCTCTTTTATTACAATCAAAAAAATATAATGAAGATTTAGAAAAGATGTTTCAAGATTTGAAAACAGAAACAGTAAATCAATTAGATTCAATATCTAATAAATTAGGAATTGATTCAAAGATTTTTGAAGATGGTTTTTTAGTAAATTATATAAATGGAATGATATTAAGCTCGCAAGTTCTTAATGCAAGAGATTCATATGATGAGAATAGGAAATATCTAAAAGATACAATTTTAAATTATATTTTAGATTTAGAAAAAAATAGATAACTAAGGAGGTTTCAGAAATGAATAAAAAATTAGAAGTTAGAGATTTAATTAATGTTGGTTTGTTTGCAGTACTTGGGTTTATTTTTATGCTAATAGGCTCATTTACAGCTATGGTTCCTGTTTTGATGCCAATTGTTCCCTTAGTACAGGGAATTTTAGTTGGACCTAGTAACATGCTTTTTTCAACAAAAATTAAGAAGCCAGGAATGCTTTTTATTCAAACAATGCTAATATCTTTAGCTTATGTCATCATGGGTCATGGTCCATGGGCACTTTTAACAGGAGCAATTGCAGGATTTATTGGAGAAATAATATTAAAATCAGGCTCTTATGACAGTAAAGGAAAATCTAGATTAGCATTTTCTTTTTCAAGTCTTTGCACTTTAGGAAACTATGTTCCGATTATCATCTCAAGAAATGAGTATGCACAAGGGCTTTTAAATCAAGGTTATAAGCAAGAATTTATTGACACAATGATGAAAGTTATGCCTGATTGGATTTTAATAGTTATGGCTATTTTAGGATTTATTGGTGCTTTTGTAGGTTGTAGCTTAGGAATTGTGTTTTTGAAAAAACATTTTTCAAAAATTGGTAAGTAAGAATTAGGGAGCGGGTTATTAGATATGATAAGGATAGATTTTAGAGCAAAATTATTTTTAATGATGGTTATTTCTTTTATTATGACAATTGGAAATATTCAAAGCCTAAATCCTATATATTATGTATTAATATGTATGCTCCCTACTTTTTTATTATTTTTATCTGGACATATAAAATCCGGGATTAAATCAATCATACTTTTTATAATATTGAATATTATAGAAATTAATATTAGGGAATTAAATGATTCTATAATAATATCACTTATACACATAGTTATAATTATAATAAAAAGAGTTTTTGCACCTATGGTTATGGGAAATTATATAATTTTAACGACTAGTGTAGGAGAAGCAATTTGTTCATTAAAAAAGGTGAAGTGTCCTGATCAGATAGCCATTCCTGTTGCGGTTATGGTTAGATATTTTTATGCAACAAGAATTGAGTATAGACAAATAAAACAAGCTATTTATTTGAGGGGTATAAGTTTTAGGAAATTTTTAAAGAATCCTATTTTATTAATTGAATATAGGATAATCCCACTATTGATGACCCTATCAAATTCTGCTGATGAATTGACAGTAGCTTCATTAACTAAGGGTCTTGCTGTCAATCAAAATAGATCAAATATTAGAGAAGCAAAGTTAACATTTGCTGACTATTTAATTTTTTTTGTTTCTATTTTAGTTTTATTTTTTTATATAAGAGGTAGAAAATATGCTTAAAATAAGAAAGCTTGATTTATCTTTTGATGATGAAAATATCTTAAAAAATCTAAATTTTGAATGTAAAGCTGGTGAAATTACAGTTATTACAGGACATTCTGGATGTGGAAAAAGCACACTATTAAAAGCAATTAATGGAGTAATACCTGAATACCTTGATGCTAATATTAATGGAGAAATAAAATATAACAGCCTAGATTTACTTAGTAAAAATATATTTGAAAGATCATGTATTATTTCAAATGTATTTCAAAATCCAAAATCTCAATTTTACTGTATGAATTCCACTGAGGAGTTAGCCTTTCAGCTAGAAAATAGAAATACTGACAAGTCAGAGATAATCAATAGAATAAAGAAATACTCAAAACTCTTAAATATAGAATACTTATTAGACAAAAATATATTTGATTTATCTGGTGGAGAAAAGCAAATGATAGCACTTGCAGCTTGTGCAATTTCTGAAAATGATATTATTTTATTAGATGAACCATCTTCATCATTAGATAATGAATCTATAGAAAGGTTAAAAGAAGCCTTAGTGAAATTAAAAGAATTAAATAAGATAATAATTGTTGTGGAACATAGATTATTTTATTTAAAAAATATAATGGATAAGCTATGTATTATTGATAATGGGTCTTTAAATTTATACGAAAAAGAAGATTTAAATGATTATAATTTGAAAGCTATTGCAGAAGGATATGAACTTAGAACATTTAATAAAATAGAGAAAAGTGATTTAGAAATTAATAAATATTATAAAGTGAATTTATTGGATGATAAAAATAATTTTAGCAATGGAGATTTATCATGTCATAATTTTAAGAAAAAATATGAAAAGAATAAAATTTTTGACTTTAGTATTTCCTTTAATAAGGGAGTAAATTTTATCATTGGAAAAAATGGAATAGGGAAAAGCACTTTCATTAAATTATTGACCGGTATTACAAAAGGTCACGGAGATGTATTTGTTAATCAAAAAAAAGTTACAAAACAAAATAAAGAAATTTTTATGGTAATGCAAGATCCTAGCTCCCAGCTTTTTACAGAAAGTGTATTATCGGAAGTATCAACAGTAAGTGAAGATAAAAGCCTAAATGAAAAAATGTTGGAAAAGATGGGATTATTATCAAAGCTTGAAAAACATCCTCAAAGTTTATCGGGAGGAGAGAAGCAAAGATTGTTGATTGCTATAGCAAGGCTTAGTAATAAACCTATTATTATCTTAGATGAGCCTACAAGTGGATTATGTAAACCACAGATGAATACATTAATTAATTTCCTACACGATATGGAGAGAGAAGGAAAACTCATTATAATTATTACACACGATTTTGAATTTATAAAACACTGTGATGGTACAATATATGAATTTCTAAAATAAAATGCAAATGGATACAATTATGGAGGTGTTAAATTATGAAAGAAAAAAGTCCTGCTGTAATATTGTGGGAGCTTGCATATAAGGAACATTCAAAGTTAAAAACATCTGTATTTATAGCAAGTATCGGTGTTATTGCCGGAATTGTTCCATACATTGCTGCAAGCCGTATTTTAGTCTATTTATTAAATGGAATTGCAGATTTCAAGGTCTATTTTTTATGGATGGGAATAGGTCTGTTATCTTATATTTTAAAATCTGTTTTATACTCTACGGCGTTATCTGTATCTCATAAAGCGACTTTTAGTGTATTGAAAGATATTCGCTTGAGAATGATTGATAAACTTCCGAAGATGCAGTTAGGAGAAATAATCTCTGTTCCAAGCGGAAACTTTAAGCAGATTATAGTGGATCAGGTTGAAAGTATGGAGAAACCGCTCGCTCACCTGTTGCCTGAA
>NZ_JAGYZD010000164.1 GCF_018371055.1 Finegoldia magna
TCGAAGAGTTAGCATTTTTTTTGCTATTAGATTTTGATTGAGTTTTGTTTCGTGATTTAGTATTTCTAGCCATAATTAGTAGCCTGTATGGCCAAATCCGCCATCATTTCTATCTGTAGCATCTAATACTTCAACTTCTTCGAATTCAATATTTTCGAATTTTTGTAGTATCATTTGACAAATTCTATCCCCTGATGAAATTGTATATTCTTCATTCGACAAATTGACTACAGGAATTCTTAATTCTCCTCTATAATCACTGTCTATAGTGCCAACGCAATTTATCAGAGTTATTCCATGCTTTATACTCAAACCACTTCTTGGTCTGATTTGAACCTCATAACCTTCTGGAATTGCAATATATATTCCAGTAGGTACAAGAGTTCTTTCAAGTGGTTTTAAAGTTATATCATTTTCAGTATAAGCTCTCAAATCCATACCACTAGACCCAATTGTTGAATATTTTGGTAGAGGGTTATTAGATTTATTAATTATTTTAACTTTCATAATGTCCCCTTTCAAAAATATAGTTGAGTAATAAAATTACTCAACTATTAATTATTTATCTTCTGTATTTTGATCTTCAGATTTTTTATCAAAATTCTTTTTTTCTTTTCTTTCTGGTTTTGGTAAAAGAGCTTTTCTGGATAATGTCATCTTACCTTGGTCATCTATATCCATAAGTTTTACCATAATTTCATCGTTTTCTTTTAAAACATCTTCAACTTTATTCGTTCTTTCATGCGCTATATTCGATATGTGAAGAAGGCCTTCTTTTCCAGGTAATATTTCAACAAAAGCACCAAAATTCATAATCTTAGTAACTCTTCCTAAATATTTTTCACCAATTTCTGGTTCTCTAACTATTTCTTTAATCATATCTATAGCTCTTTGTGCACTTTCAGTGTTTTCACCAGCTACGGTAATTTTACCATCATCTTCAGTATCTATTTTAACGCCAGTTTCATCAATTATTTTGTTAATTACTTTTCCACCTGGTCCAATAACTTCTCTTACTTTTTCAGGCGCAATATTAATTACCATAATTCTAGGAGCATACTTTGAAATTTCTTTATTTGGTTCACTTATACATTCGTTCATTAATGATAATATATGAAGTCTACCAACTCTAGCTCTTTCTAAAGCTTCAGTTAATATTTCTTCAGAAATTCCTGTAATTTTAATATCCATTTGCAATGCAGTTATACCATCTTTTGTACCTGCAACTTTAAAGTCCATATCTCCTAAGTGATCTTCCAAACCTTGAATATCAGATAAAATTACAACATTATCATCTTCCTTAATCAATCCCATGGCAATACCTGCAACAGGTTCTTTTATTGGAACACCTGCATCTAGTAAACTAAGAGTTGAACCGCATACAGATGCTTGAGAACTAGAACCGTTTGAACTTAATACTTCAGATACTACTCTTATTGTGTAAGGGAATTCTTCTTCTGATGGAATTACAGGTAATAGAGCTCTTTCAGCTAAAGCACCGTGACCAATTTCACGTCTACCTGGACTTCTTAAAGGTCTTGCATCCCCAACAGAGTAAGGTGGGAAGTTGTATTGATGCATATATCTTTTATCTTCTTGTTCAATTAGTCCGTCTAGTACTTGTGCATCAGATGGAGTTCCTAATGTTGTTACAGATAAAACTTGAGTTTGACCTCTTTTAAACAAACCTGAACCATGTGGTCTAGGTAAAATATCTACATCACAAGTTATTTCTCTAATTTGATCAAGTTTTCTATTATCAGGTCTGATATGATCTTCTAATATTAAACGTCTTACTTCTGATTTTTCTAAATCATCGTATATAGTAGAAACTTTTGAAGCTATACTTTCATCATATTTTTCAACAAAATGATCCACTACGCTTCTTTTAAGTGTATTAATGTGATCTTCTCTATCTAATTTATCTTCATTAACTGTAATTTTCTTCAAATCTTCAATGCAAAATGATTTAACTTCTTCATCTAACTCTACATTTTTTTCTGGCTGAATGAATTCTTGTTTTGGTTTACCACATTCTTTTTGAATTGACTCAATAAATTCACATATTTTTTTGATTTCTTCATGTGCTCTAAGTATAGCTTTTAATACTTGTTGTTCAGTAATATTATTGCATCCAGCTTCAACCATCATAATAGCATCTTTAGTACCAGCAACAGTTAATTCAAGATCTGATTTATCTCTTTGTTCTTGTGTAGGATTAATAATAAATTCACCATCGATCATTCCGACGGCTACAGAACCAGTAGGTCCTAAGAAAGGAATATCTGAAATGCTCAAGGCTATAGATGAGCCTATCATAGCTAAAATATCAGGAGTATTGTCTTGATCCACAGAAAGTGCAGTAGCTATAACTTGTACATCGTTATGATATCCTTCTGGGAATAATGGTCTTAGTGGTCTATCTATTAATCTAGCAGTTAATGTAGCCTTTTCACTAGGTCTACCTTCACGTTTTATAAATCCTCCTGGAATTTTTCCGACAGAATAAAGTTTTTCTTCAAAATCGCATGTTAATGGGAAGAAATCAACTCCCTCACGTGGCTCTTTTGATCCTACAGCAGTAACTAGAAGTACAGTTTCTCCAGATTGAATTAAACATGCTCCATTAGCTTGTTCAGCAACTTTTCCAATCGTAACTTCTATTTTTTTACCGCATAAATCATATTCATATTTTTTTATCATATATTCTCCTTATAAATAAAAAGAGCGGAAAAACCCGCTCTTTCAATTATCTTCTAATGTTTAATCTTTTAATTAAATCACGGTATCTTTCAATGTCTTTATTGCTAAGATATTTAAGAAGATTTCTTCTTTTACCGATCATTTTGAAAAGACCTCTTCTTGAATGGTGATCATTCTTATGAGACTTTAAATGTTCAGTTAAGTAGTTTATTCTGTAAGTCAATAAAGCTACTTGAACTTCTGGAGAACCAGTGTCTCCTTCTTTTGTTTGGTATTCTTTGATTATTTCTTCTTTGATTTCTTTGTTGTACATAATTTCCTCCATAAATTTAATATTCACCATTACAGCGATATCGTTGAGGTTTCGAATATCAATGTAACAGTAGTACTTATTTATATTATCATATAATCTTGTAATTGTAAATCTAAATCTTGGTTTTTTGCAAAATTATAATCGCTTTTTAATTTATTGATAAGTTCAATCTCAGAATTAAATTTTACATTATATCTTATTTTTTTTATGAATACTAACGTTAATTCTTTTCCATACAAATCACCTTTAAAATCTAATATATGAGTTTCAATTTTAACATCATGTTCATCGTATGTTAGATTTTCTCCTATTGATGTTATACCTTTGTATAATTTGTTATCATAAATAACGTTAGTGTAATAAACTCCTGCTGCTGGTATAATATATTCTTTACATTCCAAATTAGCAGTAGGATAACCTAAATTTCTTCCTCTATGTTTCCCGTCAATTACAACTCCATTTATACTAAATGGTCTGTAAAGCATTGAATTAGCATTTTCAATTTCTCCACTCATTAAAAATTTGCGTATTGTTGTCGATCTAATAGGCACACCATTAATAAATTGGTCATCTATAATATAGAGTTTATAATTAAAAACTTTTTGGAAATTTTTCAAAGTAGATATATTACCAGATGCATTAATGCCAAATTTGAAATCTTTGCCAACAACTAAATTTTTGAAATTAGTATGTTCTTTCACATAATCTAAAAACTCTTCAGGCTTCAAGGATAAAAAAGCTTTATCAAATGACTTTATTAAACAGTAATCTACATTCATTCTTCTTAATAGATTGATTTTATCGTCCGTTATTAATATGTTTTTAAACTTATCATCTTCTAAAATTTCTGAAGTATGTGACTTGAATATAATAACCCCTGATTTACCTAAGCTAACACATTTATTTATAAGTTTTTGATGTGCTAAATGCAATCCATCAAAATTTCCTAAAGTAATAGCATCAATATTAATTTTTACGTTATCTTTGTCTAAATCAATTATTTGCATATATCAAATACCTTATTCATTTTTAAAA
>NZ_JAGYZD010000004.1 GCF_018371055.1 Finegoldia magna
CTTTCCAGATAGTTGCATAACTTGAATGGAACTCAAACCTTTCTCTATTAAATTTTCATCTTCTAAAATTTTCATACCTACAAATATGCTTTTTAACCAATCTTCCACTAAAAGCTTAGCTTCTTTTCTCACATTACTAAATTCCATTCAAAATCCTCCTCTAAAAAGTTCCTTTTAATTTATTCCTATCTATTTTCCCTAGTGCTGTCAGTGGCCAAGCATCAATATACTCAACAATATCCGGTAATTTAAACTCTGCTACATTGTTTGAAATTAAGAATTTTCTAATATCCTCTAAGGTAAGTCTTTTATTATCATCAGCTAAAATGAAGACAGCTATTATTTCCCCTTGCATATAATCATGAATGCCAACAACTTGTACAGAATCTATGTGGTCATTAGTTAGCAAAATCTCTTCTAATTCCTTAGGGATTATTTTCTCGCCTGACCTATTAATTATCTCCTTAATCCTTCCCACAATTTGATAATTATCATCTTTCATTTTTCTAGCTCTATCTCCTGTTTTAAAATAGCAATCATTTGTTATACATTTTTCATTTATTTTCGAAAGATTATAATAGCCGTAAATAGTATATGGTCCCCTCACGATTAGTTCCCCGTATTCCTCAATTTCAACTTCTTTACCATTCTCATCCACTATAAGTACCTCATCATATTTACTTATTGGTTTACCTTGTGTGTTAAACCTAGTGAAGTCGCTATCTAAAATATCTGTTGTCATGATTAACCCCTCAGCAATTCCAAATATTTGCTGCAATTTTGTATTGAATTCTCTTTCTATTCTCTTAGCAAGTTGCGGTTCTAAAACTGAACCACCTACCTGCAAAATTTCTAAAGATGATACGTCGTAATCCCCTTCCTTTAAAAATTCCATACAAACATTTGCAATCGCTGGCACTAATCCTGTTATTGTTACTTTTTCTTCTTCAATTAACGGAAGAATTTCGTCTGGACTAGTAACTGAAGACAGCACTACTTTTCCACCTACAGAAAATGTCCCCAATATTCCTGGACAACAAAGTGGGAAATTGTGAGCGATTGGTAACGCTGCAAGATATACACTTTCGCTCCCCATCTTGCATCTTTTTGCTACTTCTACAGCTACATAAATATAATCACAATGCCTTCTTGGTATAAGTTTTGGTTTCCCTGTAGTTCCACCAGATAATAACAAAAGTCCAGTCGATCTATAATCAAATGTTTTTATTTGATATAGATAATCTTTATCAATAAGTTCGTAAAAATTTTTATATTCTTGATTCTCTCCAAGAATATAAATTTCAAATTCATTTTCAATATCATCCTTTATATCTCTAATCATATCAACATAAGAAAATCCCAAATATCTATCTTTACCTATATAGGCAACTGCTTTTGACTCTTCTATTATTCCCTTTAATTCATTTTTTCTATGAGCAGGTAATGTCAAAACTGGTATTACACCTATCTTAAACATGGAAAACAAAATTAACACAAACTCACTACAATTTGGAAACTGTAATACTATTTTATCTCCAGCCTTAAAGCCAGCCTTCAATAACCCATTTGCATATTCGTCTGATTTTCTGTCTAACTCATCATATGTAAACTCTTTATTTCCATCGACTAAAGCAACTTTATTCCCAAAACTACTTGAACATTCTGATACAAATTCTCCCAATGTAATATGTTGCCAAACTGTTTCGTCGTAAAATTTTTCTAATTTATTCTTTAATTCTATGTCCATACTTACCTCCCCAAACAAATAAATCCCGTATATTTAGAATCAAACTTTAATACTAATAACTCTTTGCTTTTATTTCTTTTTTTATCTTTAATTTCTGCCTTTACATTATTAATATATTCAATCCTTATTTCTTTAAGATTCCTAAGTAATCCTACTCCCTCGTATTTTAAATATGCCTCTTTTGCTGTCCAATACTTAAAAAAGCTTTTATGATTACTGCCTACTCTCTTAATTTCTTCTTCATCAAAACAACTCTTTAAAATATCATAATAATTAAATTTAACATTGATCTTTTCAACATCCACACCTACGTCTTTTTTTGAAAAAGCTATTACTATGCAGCCATCTGTATGAGAAATATTAAACTTAATACCTTTTTTGTTTTCAAAATACGGCTTATTAAACTTATTTCTTAAAATAATTAAATCATCCACTTCTTTACCCGAAATATATTTTAGAGATAAGTTTAAAACACTCCTAGAAACTAAAAAGTTTATTTTCGCTACTTTTGATTTATAATCTTGAGATTTACAAATTTCATCTTTCTTTAATAAGCTGATTAAACTATCTTCCTCAATTCTTTCAGTGTAAATTATAATAAGCACCGCATCAAATATATATAAGTTTTTTTTAACATCCTTTAAATTTTCAAAGTCTTTATTTGTTCTAATTATAAATTCTTTTATCCTCATTAATTTCTATAAACTTTTTTATTTCCTTTATGACATCGTTAGACGAAGTATTTACAAACATATGCTTTCCTTCGATATATCTATAAGTAAACTTTCTAGTAGTATAATCTTGCCATTTCTGTAATTCCTCTAAACTCATCTCCTGATCAGCATCTCCCATTAAACCCAATATATCACTATCTATTTTTTTATAGTTCTGATCTAAATAGTTTTCATCAATAGTAAAATCTGCTCTAAGAGTTGGAAGAAAAATATTTATCAGCTCTTTATTATCTAAAATTTCTATTGGAGTTCCCTCATATCTTCTTAATCCTTCTATAAAATTTTCATCGTCAAGATTATATATAGGATTTGGTGCCTTAAAACATGGAGCTCGACCAGCCGATATTATTACGCCGTTTGGGTTTACTAAATCACTTTCTTTAATCTTTAAAGCCAGTTCGTAAACTACTTTTGTGCCCATACTATGTCCAAAAAAATAATAAGGCACTTTAAAATCAAACATTCTTATAGCTTCAAACAACTCTCCAACCAATTCATTTATATCATCAATAGCTTTTTCAGGGAATCTATTCTCTCTGCCAGGATATTGAACAATATATAATTTACTATCCTTAAAAAATTCTCCCCATTTCCTAAAAGGAGCTACCCCTCCACCCGCATAAGGAAATATGAAAATTGTATTTTTTGTCTCACCATCTTCTATCTCATTTCCCTCTATAAACCATTTGCTCAAACTATTACCTCCATAAGATACAATTCATAAATTAAGTTAGTGTGACCTAACTTAATAATAACATATTCTAACTTTCTCTTGCAATAATTAAAATTTTTCCATCATCTTTTCTTATTCTGTACCTTTAGATACTGTATTATTTCGCTTAAATTATACATGTTTATAGATTGCATACCATCACTCCAAGCGTTTTCTGGATTCGAGTGAGATTCAATAATCAATCCATCTGCCCCCGCTGAAATTGACGCTCTAGACATTGACTCTATCAATTCTCTTTTTCCAGTTGCATGACTTGGATCTGCTATTATTGGTAAATGTGTCATTTTTTTCAATAATGGTATAGCAGCTATGTCCATCGTGTTTCTTGTGCATTTTTCGTAAGTTCTAACTCCTCTCTCACATAAAATAATTTTTTCATTACCACCAAGCATAATATATTCAGCACTTAATAAAAATTCTTTTATAGTTGCACTCAATCCTCTCTTTAGTAAAATAGGCTTATCTATTTTCCCTAATTCTTTCAACATGGAATAATTGTACATATTTCTTGACCCAACCTGAAAAATATCTACCTTGTCTATCATATAATCCAAATCTCTGATGTCCATTATTTCAGTCACTATTGGCATATTAAATTCTTTTCCAATTTTATAAAGTATATCAATTCCACCTTTCCCCAGCCCCTGAAAGTCATAGGGAGATGTTCGTGGTTTAAAGGCTCCTCCTCTTAGTATATCTACTCCTATTTTCTTAATTTCTGTAGCTATTCTCCTAACTACTTCTTCCGATTCGACAGAACAAGGACCTGATATAACGACAGGTTCTTCATCTCCAATCCTAATTCCTTTTACCTCTACCGTGGTTTTTTCCTTATATGCTTTTGTTACTAAATATCCATTCTCAATAGAAATATCGTTTGTATTTAGAAAAGCCTCTTCCTCATTTTCTATCGTTGGGCATAAAGCATTATCAAAAACATTAATGATATAATAGTCCTTAATATCATAATCTTGGTATAAAATATTTTCTTTTTTTAAATATCTCACACATGCTTCAAAGTCTTCCTTTTCTTTCAAAATATATTGCATTTTATTACTCCTTTCCTACTATTTAATTAAATATTCAATGGCTTGAAGATAGCCTTCAACACCATTACCACATATTGTTCTCTCCGCATACTCTGAAATAAATGACTTCTTCCTATAATCTTCCCTATTCATTGTATCCGTTAAATGAACCTCTATCGTTCTTGTCCCTACAGATTTTAAAGCATCCAAAATAGCAATAGAAGTATGTGTATAAGCCCCAGCGTTAATTATAATTCCACTATAAGTATCATATGCACCTTGAATAGTATCTATTATTTGTCCCTCGTAATTAGATTGAAAAATTTCTATATCCACATTCAATTTACTAGAGTATTCTATTATTTTTTTACATAAATCATCATATGTTTCTGTACCATAAATGTCAGGTTCTCTAATACCTAGCATATTCAAGTTAGGCCCATTAATTACTAAAATTTTTTTCATACCATTTTATTATTTCCTCAGTCGTCTTTGAAATACTCTTATCATTCTTTACAATGTGATCAGAAAGTTGAATATACCTAGAGTTTCTCCTGTCATAAAGATTATTTATAACATCTAGTCCTCCTTGACAAAGAGGTCTTCCATTAACATCAAGTTCATTTGTCTCTCTTTTTAAATATATAACTGCTGAATTATACATTAAATATCCCCAATTTTCTATATCTTCAATAGCACCTCCTCCTGTAGAAATTATTTTAGATAATGATAATAACTCTTTCTTTATAATTTCTTTTTCTATTTGACGAAAATACTCTATTCCTTTAGTTTGAATAATATTACTAATACTGTTTTTTTCTCGACGTTCTATACATCTATCAATATCAACAAATTCTCTATTCATCATATTTGCTAGTTCTTTACCTATTGTAGTTTTGCCACTTCCTGGCATCCCAATTAATACAATATTGGATAACTTTTTCCTTATTTTGCCACAGACATCGTCTATAGTAGAATCATCTATCTTCTTGTCTTGAAAAATTTCAGAAGCCATTTTCCCTTGAGCAACTAACATCAAAAGCCCCGAATTAGTTCTGCATCCTAATTTATTTGCTTCTATTAACAGTTTTGTTCTTAACGGATTATAATTTAAATCAAAGACATAAACTAGCTTAGTTAGTTTTGTTATATCAATAGGATAACTTTCATCTACATTTGGAAAAACTCCAACTGGTGTACAATTTATAAGGATCTCTGTGTCGCTAATAAGTTTTTCAATGTCATGATGCTCTATATCATTTCTAGTAATTACTTTTACATTCTGAAAACCACTGTCAGCTAATGCCGTTTTAGCCATTTTTGCCGTAGCACCCGCTCCAAGTATTGAAAAAGAAACTTTTTTATTGGAAAAACTTGTCTTTTTAAGAGTATATAAAAAACCATAATAGTCTGTGTTGAATCCATATAATCTTCCGTCTTTATTTACTACAGTATTTACGCATCCAGTACTCTTTGCACTTTTATCTAAATAATCACAATAATCTTTAACTAAAACTTTATAAGGGTTGGTAACATTTATTCCTTTAAAATTCTTTTTCTTTATTATTGCTCGTATTTTTGCTTCATCTCCTTCAATTAATTCATATTGATATTCTCCAAACTCTTTATGTATTATGGGAGAAAAACTATAAATAAGATTTTTCCCGAGTAAACCGTATTCCATATATTAATTCCTCATATTATCAATTCATTTATTAAATAATCTAATATAACTAAAGACACTACAGATTCAACAACAACGACTCCTCGTATCGCTATACATGGATCGTGTCTTCCTTTTATCTCTATAATGACATTCTTCCCTGTTTTTAAATTAATTGAATTCTGCCCTTTCCCTATAGAAGGTGTTGGTTTAAACGCAACTTTCAAATTAATGGGCATTCCATTACTCATTCCACCAAGTATTCCCCCAGAATTATTACTCGTTGTTTTTACTTCTCCTTCACTTATATAAAATTCATCATTATTTTCTGAACCTAATTTTAAAGAGCCATCAAATCCAGATCCAAATTCAATTCCTTTTATTCCTGGAATAGCAAAAATCATCCTTGATATTCTATTTTCAATGCCATCAAATATCGGATCTCCGATTCCTGATCTTAGTCCTATCACTGAGCATTCAACAATTCCACCCGTAGAATCTTTTTCTTTTCTTAATTCTTCAAAAATTTTATCTATACTTTCAACGCCATTCTCATCGATTATGTAATATTTATTATTTTCAGATATTCTCATTGCTCTTTCTATATTTTCTGCTTCGCTATGAGATTTATCTACAAAATCACGAATTCGATAAAGATGAGCTGATACATGAATATTTTCTTTTTCTAAGATTTGTTTAGCAATGCCTCCAAAAGCAGTCAAAACAGCCGTCAATCTTCCAGAAAAATGTCCCCCTCCGCTCAAGTTAATATCCTCTCCAAATTTAGCTTTTGCAGCAAAGTCGACGTGAGATGGTCTCGGAATATCAACTAAATCTTTATAGTCATCTGGTACAACATCGTTATTTTCGATAAGTATCGCAATTGGGTCACCCATAATAGTATTGTTTTTTATTCCTGACAAAAATTGAATTTCATCCTTTTCCCTTCGTTTTGTTATATATTTGTCATCTCCAGGGCTTCTTCTTTTCATAAATTCTTGTAATTTATTCATATCAATTTTTTGCCCATAAGGAAGTCCATCTATAACTCCACCAATAACAGCACCATGCGATTCTCCAAAGATGCTCACTTTAATATTTTTGCCAACGCTAAATGATGACATCTATAAAACCTCCAACTTTCTTAAAATCTTCAAAAAAATTAGGATATGATTTGTCTACTGATTCTGCATTTAAAATCAAAACTTCATTTTTGCTTCTTATAGAAGCTATTGTTGAAGCCATAACAATTCTATGGTCATTGCATGAATTCACCATTCCGCCATCCAACATTTTTTTACCTCTAATAACTAATCCATCATCTATTATGTCCACATCCGCTCCTAAGCTCTTTAGCATATGAAAAGTACTTTTTATTCGATCGCTTTCTTTATATTTTAATCTTTTTGCACCTTTTAAAATACTCGTCCCTCTTGATACCGAGGCTACTACTGCTAAAATAGGAAATAAATCAGGAATTTCCGAAAAATCTAACTCAAATGATTTAAATTCACTTTCTTTTGATATGATACTATCATCGAAGCAAGAAACATTTCCTCCTATTTCTTTTAAAATTCTAACTATACTCTCATCTCCTTGACTAGAATTTAATTCTAACCCTGATACACTTATTGAATTTCCTAAACAGCCACCTACAATAAAAAATGCACTATTGGACCAATCGCCTTCTACTTGATACCTTTTAGGGCTACTTATATTTTTTCTTCCACCATAAATTTCAAAATTATTGTTTTCTATTTTATTGACCAATATCCCAAACTCTTTTAATATTTTTACAGTCATATCTACATAAGCTGATGATTCTAATCTTGTGGTTAATTCTATAAAACTCTTCTCATTTAATAATGCGCAAAGAAAAAGTAAACCACTAATATATTGAGAGCTAACATCTCCTTTGATTTTAAAATGATTTGTAACTATTTTATTACGTATAGTTATAGGAAAATCGTAATCATCAAAATATAATCCTGATTCTTCTAATGTTATTATTAAATCTTCGATTGGTCTTTTTCTAAGTTCCTTATCACAATCAATTATAACTTTATCTGAAAATTGATTTGCAATCGGCAAGATTAATCTAAGAGTTGTTCCACTCTCTCCACAATTTATATTAACTTCTCGCTTTAAATTATTTCCTAAGCTTATTATATTTATACATCCTTGATCAAGTTCAACTTTTGCTCCTAATTCTTTCATACAGTTAACTGTTGCTTGTATATCGTTTGATATTATATCGGAAACTTTTAATTTTGTTTTTTTATTAATAGCAATAGAACTCAATATAATCGCTCGATGTAGCATTGATTTTGACGAAATTGATTCTATTTCTCCCGAAATTCTATTTGGTCTTATTTTAATATTCACACTTTTTACCTTTCAAAACAATATTTTAAAATCTTCTTCAAATCATTTTTTTCTACACTACTAATTCTGCCATCCCCAATCTTTTTTGGATATATTACATTTAGTGTATCTCCACGACTTTTTTTATCTCTAAGAATTTCTTTGTACAAGTTTTCTAAGCTGTAATCACAACAAATAGGCAATTTATGTTTTAATAATATCTCGTTAATGCTGTTGTATGACGTAGTATCTGTTAATCCCTGCTTATAGTATGATCTTGTAATCATAGCCATACCTGCAGCAACTGCATACCCATGAGCTATAGAATAATTGCTCACTTTTTCTATAGCGTGACCTATTGTATGCCCGAAATTCAACAATTGTCTTTCATTTATCTCTTTTGGATCTTTTTCCACAATCTCTTTTTTTATTTCTATGCTCCTTTTTATAATATTACTCATAGTATTTCTATCATAAATCTCTTCCTCATTTATTAAATCAAATAAATTTTTATCTTTTATAATAGAACACTTTATTATCTCTGCGAGCCCATTTGTAAATTCTTCTTGCGGAAGAGTTTTTAAAAAATCTAAGTCTATAAATACAGCTTTAGGAGCATAAAAAGATCCTATCAAATTTTTGCCATCTTCTGTGTTGATGGCCGTCTTAGAACCAATTGAAGAGTCCACCATTGCTAATAAACTTGTAGGAACTTGGATATAGTCAATTCCTCTCATATAAGTTGAAGCTATAAAGCCTGCTAAGTCGCCAACTACCCCTCCTCCAAGGGCAATAATAAGATCATTTCTATCAACATTTATTGAAGTTAAAAATCTTATCAATTTATAATATTTAGCTATATTTTTAGATTTTTCACCTGCTTTGATTACATATTTATAACTTTCTGTATTTTTAAAATCAAAATTCTTTTTAAAAATCTTGTCAACGTTCTCATCAGTAATTAATATAACTTTCTCGTATTTATCATTTCCAGAAATATATTTACTAATTTCTAAAAAATACTGACAATCAAAAAACACATTGTACTTTGAATTAAAATAATCAATATTGATGTCCATCATTATTCCTCTTCAAATACCAACTCATCTAAAATGCTTCCTGATTTTTCTTTTGTTTCTTCCAATTCTCTTTTGCAATTAGAAAGTTTAACTATTCCAGCACCAACCCTGATCCACGTTTCCGCACTTGTCTGATAAGCAGTTCTTAATGCCAAGGCAACATCTAAAGTTCCATTTTTATCATAAGTTAATACGCCTCCGCTATATATTCCTCGCTTATCTTTCTCTATCCTATCTATTGCTTCAATACATTCTTTTTTTGGTATTCCTGATGCTGTTACTGCTGGAAAAAGTGCTGTAAACGCATGCCATTCATTAAATTCTTTCCTCAAAGTTCCTTTTAACCTTGATGCTAAATGCTGAACAGTGCCTCTTTCTAGTACATCCATAAACCTAATTACAGATATGCTATCTTCATCACAAACGCGTTCTAATTCTTGAAAAGCTAATTTTACAGAAACAGCATGCTCCGCTATTTCTTTTGGATCTTTTAATAGTTCTCTTTTTAACTCTTTATTTATTGCTAAATCGTTAGTTAATGCTCTAGTCCCAGCTAACGGAAATGTATATACTTGCCTTTTCTTATCAACCTCCACTACAGTCTCAGGGCTGAATCCTACAGCTTCCAAATCTCCTATTCTAAAACAATATGATCGAGCAGGTGTATTAAACTTCCTTCCTTTCAAGTAACTATCTTTTATAGAAATTTTTTTCTCTAAATTAATCTTTCTAGATAAAATCACTTTATCATATTTGTCATTTTTAATTTCTCCTATAGCTTTTTTGACTATTTCCTTATAATAATCCCCATCTAAATTCTTAACTTCTTCTAAATTAACATTAAAATCTTTATCTTCTAAATCAAAGCGTTCTGTATCAAAGTTTAAAATAATTTCATCAAAATTATCTATAGTTTTTATTTCTAATGAATCCTTCAAAATTCTAATATCGGTTCTAGGAATAAATAATTTCATCAAAACTTCTTTGTCGCTAACATTCTTTAAAAAAGTATTCTTAGCATAATTAAAATCCGCAATCCCATACATTCTCCAGTCATCAAAATTAAGCTCATTAAAAATTTTCTTAATATCTTCGCTTAAATCGTTCACCACATACTCTACTGAATGCCCTTCTTGCGTTAACAATATTTTATTTTTATATACTTCAATTCCTATGTATTCTCCTATGCCCAGCGATATTTCATCTTCATTTTCATATATCATGTATGAGTTATTTCCTATGACATTATTATTTATTATGCTTACAGCTAAATCAAATAAATCTAATTCTCTTTCTTGTGAAATTTCTATAGTTTTTTTCTTATACTCTCTTTTGATATCCATTGACTTAACGCCCTCCTTGATTAAGTTAGTTTTGACTAACTTAATTTTATCATTAATGATATTAAAACTCAATATCTTTCCAAATAAAAAAATAAGCGGCCAAATAATTATTTGACTGCTTACTTTTCATTTATTGATTATTTTTACACATAAAATCTTTAATCTTATTAAAGGTGTTATCTGATAATATGTGCTCAATTTCACACGCTTGTTTTTCTGCTTCTTTTTGATCAATTCCCAATTTCAAAAATAAATCTGTTAAAAAAATATGCTTTTTATATAATTCTTTTCCTACCCTTATACCCTTACTAGTTAGTTTTATTGATCTATTTTCTCTGTAAGCATATTCTTCTTGAATTAATTTATTTACTGCAACACTAACAGATGCCTTGCTTAGCTCTAGATATTCTACTATATCTTTATTGTAAACACGATCTTTTTCTTTTAACAATATATAGATAGTTTCTATATAATGTTCTTTTGAAAATGCTATATTATGCAAATTTTCTTTCAATTTATACCCCCTATCTTAAAATTTTAATTATTCAATTTCCTAACATATTATACTATCTCATTTTTAAAATAAAGTCACTATCTTAAATTTTTATATCATATATAGAACTTGAATAGCAAGCACAGTAAGTGCATATGCACTTACGAAAAAATAGATTAAACCAACTATAAAGCTACTGTTTGTTTTAATCTATTTTGCTTGTTGGGGAATATCCCCAAACCCCTAATTTTTTTTAACTTGCATTAGCTATCCTTATAAAAAATATTTACATTCTCTCATATACGAAATTTGATTATTCTTTTTAAAAGTGATAAAATATAAGATAATTAGAAGTAAAATTCAGGAGTTTCCTTAAAGAATATATAATAAATTAAACCTGTAAAACAAGTTGCTATACTTGCTTTTACAGGTTTTTCTTTTTTTACTTAACTATATAAAGGAGGGTAATCTATGGCAAATAGAACTAGAAATAACGGGATATATCTAATGCTATCTGATGAAGAATTAGAATTACTGAACAAAAAATATAAAGCATCAAAATGCAAATCTCTTAGAGCGTTTATTATAAAATGTATTTTAGAAAAAGATATCTTTATTCTAGATATGGATGTTTTTCGTGAAATGTCAACAAATATAAGTCGTACTTCAAGTAGTATAAATCAAATTGCAAAAAGAGTAAACTCAACATCCCTTATGTATAAAAATGATGTAGATGATTTGAAAAAATCATTAGAAAAACAAGCAAAAGATATTTTATCCATGCGTAAAAAAATATACTCTCTTACCTATTCCAATAGTTTTAATACGGAGAAAAAATAATGGCTATTACTAAAATTCATCCTATTAAATCTACCTTAAAAGCTGCCCTTGATTATATTATGGATAGCAATAAAACAGACGAAAAAATTCTAATCTCATCTCTAAATTGTAACCCTATAACTGCTCATTTAGAGTTTGAACAAACAAAAATAGAATGTAATTCTAAGGTAAAAGTTTTAGCTAGACATTTAATTCAAGCTTTTGCACCTGGAGAAACTACACCTGAAGAGGCTCACAAAATTGGAATTGAATTATGTGAGAAGGTACTGCAAGGAAAATATGAATACGTAATAACTACCCATGTTGATAAGGAGCATATTCATAACCATATTCTATTTAATAATGTTTCTTTTGATACAGGTAAAGCCTATCAAAGCAATAAAAAATCTTACCATCAAATTAGAAATTATAGTGATGACCTGTGTAGAAAATATAAGTTATCTGTTATAGATGAAGACTATATGAAGTTTAAAAATAAATATAAAACTAATGGAAAATCATATAAAGAATATATGGAATTTAAAAAAGGGACATCTTGGAAATATAGACTTCAAATATCTATTGATCATGCTATTCAAAAGTCTAATAGCTATGATAATTTTTTAAAAACTATGGAAGAATATGGATACGAAATCAAATTAGGCAAGTACCTATCTTTTCGTCATAAAGAGCAAGGAGAAAAAGGACGATTTATTCGTGCTAAAGAAACTACTCTTGGAAAAGATTATACCAATGAAAAGATCAAGGAAAGAATCGAGAATAATATGAATAAAAAGTTCGTAAAAATTGATTTTGATTATTCTACGAAAGCATACAAAAAAGTTGACAATCTAATAGACTTAAAAAATAATAAAAAGATACAATCTTCTAAAGCTTATGAAATATGGGCAAAAAAGCACAATATGAATACTATGGCTGACACTTTAAATCAACTCAGAAGGTATGGGCTGACATCTAATATAGATCTAGAAAATAAAATTCAAAAAGAAGCCATTAGCAGACAAAAAACTTTAGATAAAATTAAGGATATAGAAAAAGATTTGAACGAAATCTATACTGCAATTGAGGCTTTAAACACTTTAAAAATAAATAAATCTATTTATGAAGTCTATAAATCAAACTCTAAAGATAAAGAATTTTATGCAGAATATAAAACTCAAATTATCACTTACGAAAAATCAATAACTATTTTAGATAAAAACAAGTATAAAAATTTAAGCATAAAAGAACTATCAAATATTTACGATGAATATAAAAGTAAAAAAGATATTCTTATGGTAGAATATTCCAATAAGAACATCTTGATTTACGAGCTTACTCAATTAAGAAAAAATACCGATAGATATCTTAATAATGAGTTATATAAGTAATACAATTTAAAAATATCTAAAAAGTACTTCGAAGACCTGTAATCATGCTTTTATTTAATTTGATACTAGTATTCATTTAAATACCACCTATATATACTGAATTTTAAATTATACCCTATAATTATTCCTTAAAAGACCAATATAAAAAAAATAGAGGAAACAAACTAAAGAATCTGCATCCTCTATGTCCATTCCTATTAGAAATGGAGCTTAGCTTAATTTTCTCGGGCTTAATAAACTATCAAATTCCCATGAAAATTTGCAGCTGATTTTATATCTTATTTTTTCCTTAAATTTAAAAATCCCTTCAAAAATATAGATAATTGAGATAATACTTGACCTCAACTACGTATTCTATAGATCCACTTGCTAGAAGTATCTACCATAACTAGGTAAAGATTTTTTTGCAGAGCATAGTCATTTTGAAATATAATTTTGCTTTTTGTTGTTGTCTATTGAAGTTCTCCATGGCATTTGTTGTATATATTAGTTTTCTTATTACTTATGGATATTTGAAGTATGTTGATAATTCAGTCCAGTTATTTCTCCAAGAACTTACACACATTGAATATTTTTTACCTCATTTATATTCAAAGATATCTAAATTTGTTATGGCTAACTCTTCTGTGGATACTTTATTATACTGTTTTCAAATCTTTTATTAACTTTTTAATATCTTTGTATGATACATACTTTGTGGAGTTTCTTATTTGATGGATTATGTACTTTTGTATTTCTGTTTGTGTATATGATACTTCTATGGCTTGATTAAAGCCTGATAAGTTATCTTTTGAAACTATAAGTATATCTTCTAGACCTCTTTCTTTTAGCTGGTTTAATACTAAAAGCCAATATTACTTGATTTATTCTTTCTTACCAGAGTCTGCCTTTTTGGTACATTCCTAGTATCTCTTTAAAGTCTTCAAGATTGTATCCTAAAGCAATGTATACTGTTTTTTCACTACAATATTGTTCTCTCTTACAGAGTAATATATAATGTCTAAGAATACCACAGGTAGGCTTTTTCTAATGGTCTATTCTGTCATTCTTCTATGGGTTGTAGATTTTATTTGTTATCTTTGATACCATTGTTTTTGATATACCAAATCCATAAATATCTTTTATGTAATTTGATATATCTCTTGTGCTTAGGATCTGCCCCAACCCATAATATCCAACGAGTTTATAAGCTGTAGATATTATTAGGTTAGGATATACATTTTCGTACATTTATATCATCTAGTTTTCTAAGTTAGAAATATCTTTTTCATACATTTTTGGTTCAAAGAATAATTCTATGTCTCTAGGAATGTTTAAATCTATATTTCCGTAAGATGATTTAACTGTTTTTTACTTGAACCCTTTCTTGTATTGAGTTATAATATTTTTTATTCATAGTCTAGATGTTCATCTAATTTTACTTTTAAAAGTTCTTCCAAGGTATCTCCTAGAAGTTCTTTTAATACTTCTTGAATGCCTTATGTATTTTGATGTTTATATTCCTCAATCAGCATTTTAGCTACCTTACTTCCTCTTGATTCCGACATCTTTCTTGACATAAAATTCCTCCTGATTATTATCTTATCAGGAGGAATTCCTATACACAAATTATTTCACAGTCTCAAATCGACTTATCTTATAAGATTAATTTCTAACACTAAACTTATGAGATTATCTTAAATCTTCAGCTATTTTTAAGTAAATCCTTTTAAATCTAAATCTATTATATGGCTTGGTAAGTATAATAATTAGTTACAAAGCCGATCAATAGATTCTCTAAACGGTTCTATGTTCCATCGGTTTTTTATTTTTGCTTTGAAAAAATGACATTTGTACTGTTCAAATAATATATCCTCATTATCTTTATATTGAGACCACTGTACGTCATTTGAAAAATTTTCCTTAAGTTCGTTCCAAGATTTTATCAAAATATCATTACTAAAAGACATTCTTACAAAATTTTTAGGAGAAATTGATAATGACCAAATACCATCTCTTTGAATCCAGGTTACATCATCAAAATATTTAAATACACTCTCAGAAGACACTAAATTTGATATAGGAATATCTTCTAGCTCATCGTTTATTATTGATAGATCTGTAGAACAATTTATTTCTATATTCCCGGAACTAGCTAATGCTTTGTTCGGTATTATAGAAACAATTACCAATAAAATCCCCATTATCTTGCATTGCCATACTTTATTTTTCATTATCTAATCCTTTCTATGTTATAAATATATACAACATAATCACCTTTTAATCATTATAAATAGTCATTTATATTAAACCATCTAACTTTTATGAAAATCGTAACTGATTTTACTTTAATTAATTAATTTATTGTTTATCAATGAGCGAACAATAAAAATCACTTCTATCTTTCAATTCTTTATGTGTGCCCTTATCTACTATCCTACCATTATCTAAAAGTAATATTTCATCAGAAAAAATAATGCTTGATAATCTATGAGTAATTAATATCAGTGAAATATTTTCATCTCTCAATTTTTTCATTATTTTATTTTCAGTGATTGCATCTAATTGATTTGTTCCTTCATCTAAAATAATTATTTTTGGTTTTGTTAGTAATGCTCTCGCTATTGCTAATCTTTGCCTCTGCCCGCCAGATAAATTACTCCCATTATCTCCTATTTGAGTATGTATATTAAAAGGCATTTTTTGTACTTCTTCATCGAAACACGCTATTTTTAAAGCTAAATAAATCTCCTCATCAGTATGTTCATTTGAAATATCTAAATTATTTCTAATCGTATCATTAAAAAACATTTGATCTTGAAGTACAACGCCAAAGATCTTTCTATAGGTATCCAAATTATAGTTTTTAATATTTATATTGTTAAGTAAAATATTTCCTTTGTATTGACTATATATTGATAGCAAAAGCTTTACAATTGTAGTTTTACCACAACCAGTTTTCCCAATAATTGATAAGCTTTGTCCTTTTTTTAATTTAAAAGAAATATTGTCTACAACCATATTTTCATAATTATTATTATATGAAAAACTAACGTTTTTAAACTCTAGTTTTTCAAATTCAGATATGTTTCTTCCCTTATCAGTAATTTCATCATCATCTAGGGTTATTTCCATTAACCTATCTATTATTGATATCGTATATTGAGAATCAAAAATTGTTTGCATAATCGTTGCTAATGGATTAAAAAAAATGTTTGTTAATGTTATAAAAGCCATCATTTCACCAGTAGTCATTAAACCACTATTTATAATAAAACTCCCTATAAGCAATATTATAAACGTTGGTAGTAATCTATATGACATCATAAAACTTTGATAAAGTCCCAATATTTTTTCTCTATTATACTCTAAAGATATTTGTCTATTATAAAACTCGTTCCATTTTTTTATACTGCTTTGGTATCCTACTGAGGTCTTTATTAGTAAAACATTAGAAAAAATTTGCATCAAATAACTTTGCGTCTTTTCTCTACTTGCAATAGAATCTATGTTTTTTTTATCTACTATCTTAAGTAAAACGAATACAATTATACATAAAATAAAACCAAGTATAAAATTTATAATAGCAAGATCTCTCGAAACTTTAATCATTGCTAAAGAAGAAATTATTATCGTTAATAAATCAATAAAAATTGCCATAATCATATTTGTAATACTATGTTGAAGTAAATCTATGTTATTTATTCTTGATATAATCTCCCCAGACGGTCTTATATCAAAAAATTTTAACGGCAATTTAAATGTTTTTTCTACTATCTTTCTTTTTAAAGAATAAATATATTTTTTTTGCAAAATAGAAATCAACAATGCTCTAACATAGGAAAATACTCCATACAATAATACAAATATTATTGAACAAATAAATAAATAATTAATATCTTTATTAAGATTATTTCCAATAACGTCGTCTATAATATATCTAGTGAACCAAGGTGTAAACAGTGTCAAAATTTGAATTAATAAAGAAATACATACTAAAATTAAAACTAATTTCTTATCTAAAAACCCAAGTTTTAATATATTTATTGTATTCTTTCCTTTTTTCCTTTTTTTAAATTGTTTAGTGGGTGTAAAAATAATAACTATTCCATTAAAGAACTCATTAAATTCATCAACTGATATTCTAATTCTACCTAATTCAGGGTCTATATATACGACATCATTATTTTTTACTTTTTCAAGCACGATATAATGACTATTATTTTTTATACAAATACAAGGAAAAATTTCCTTTGTACATATTAAGCTTTTTTTATTCTTTAATTGTACAGCTTTAGATTTTAGTCCAAAATCATTTGATAGACTAATTAAACTTTTTATAGATACTCCATCTCTTGAAACATTTATTTTTTTATTCAACTCAGCAATATGAATTTTACAACCATAAAAGTTTAGTATCATACAAAGTGCAGCAACTCCACACCCACTCTCAGATAGCTGCTGTATAAATTTAACCTTTTTCAAATAAAATCACCTCAACTATTCGCTACAAATTTTATCTATTTAACTCGTTAAATAAAAATAATAAGATTTTTTGAGCATATTATAAAGTTTCATTCTAATATCAGGATAGATGGTATTGTTGGATTATACACTTTTAATACTCCATATCCTATTCCTGCTAAACCCACCATGATACCAGGTGAATTATCATATGGAATTCCACATTTCCAATTACCTTTCATGAGATCTTCTTTAATATACTCCATATATATGTCGCATTTTTCTTTTATTTTTCTTTTCTCGACTACTCTGCTGGCATAATTTAAAATTTCTATATTTCCTAAATCACCATGACATAAACAATGGCTTCTACCAAATCCAAACTTTAAGCTAGTTTCTATTGCATTAGAAATATCTGAATCTATACTAGATTTTCTACTCTCTGTTAATGGTATTTCTAAATTTTTTATATAAAGTCTACTTAATAATATTCCACTTGCTCCATGACACCACGCAACTGGTATATGATTCTCTAAATCATCATATCTTATACCATCATCTGTTTCTCTTCTATCAGACCAGTTTTTTACACTATCCCTATATAACATATCTTCATACTTCATACCTTTTTCAATTATTTCTAAATAGCTATCATTTTTTACATATTTATATAATTTTGCAAATGCAAATATTATTCCAGATGTTCCATGTGCAAAACCTCCAAGTGGTTGTTTAGCAAACGAACTTTTCCATGCTAAAGCATTCTCAATTTTAATGCTATCCTTCATTATTTTATCGGCGTAACGCTCTGCTAATGATAATATTTTTTTATCTTTGACATGTTCATAATATTTTAAAAGTATTAAAATCACACCCGCAGAACCAATAATTACATCATGCTCCTGATTATTAATTAAGCTTTTCTCGCAACTATTAAAAATTTTTGACCTCATTAATTCTAACTCATCCGAATCAAAGTATTCATTAAGCTCTTTTTCTAAAATAATTAGAGCATATATAATAGGTGTTTCTCCTGAAAATCCGCCAAACAAAATTTTATTATCTTTATATTTATCCCTTTTATTAAAATAACCCCTTATCGTTTCAAAGCATTGCTCTATTACTTGAAAATACTTATGATTTTTTGTTTCTTTATATAGATATATAAAATATATTAATATACCTGAAATACCATTATATAAATCCATACCTACAGGAACTATATTCCAATCATTAGTTTTTTCTCCTACGATATTCATATCCATCCAACTTATATCATTATTATCACCAATGTATGATAATTCGATTAAATGGTTTGCAATTTTTTCTGATATTTCTATAAGTTCACTCTTTTTTAGCTCCAAATCTGATGATTTCTTTATAATCTTTAAAATTCTATCATGTCTCAATTCTTTATTATTAATAAAATTATATTTTGGATCATAATTTAATGCAGTAGTAATCATCAAAATCTGAAACCTCAAATCTTCTTCTGAAATATCCGCTATATTCTTTTTAACAAGATTAATTGATGTTTCTTTATAAAAGTTTTCAACTTTATTATTATCTTTATCTTCTATACTAAAAGTCCCTATTTTTGAAACGAACATAGGTATATCATTTTTTATAAGAGACAAAAGCTCAATGCCCGAAATTCTTTTCAACTTGTTTTCTTCTTCAACTTGAGTCCATAATTTTGAAAACAACATTTCTCTATCTAAACCACTTCTCATGAAATCAGGATGAAAAGATAGCTGAATAAGAGATGAATAATACTGTGTAGCCCTTAAAATTTGTCTTGATTCTTTATGATTATATTTATCGACATCCTTTAATAAGATTTTCTTTGAATCTTCTGATAAAAACTGCCTGTAACTATTTATAAATCCCTTTTTCAATTCCTGTTTATATTGAAAAGTATCTACCACTTTATTTTTAATAAACGGAGTATTATTTTTCTTCTCTAAAACAGATCTTTTATAATCTATTCTCATCTCATCAGTTAAAATATCTAATATACTTGCTGTTTCAATTGGAATTTCTTTACTTTCATCATTCGTCATTGCACTTACATCTACACCAATATCTTTCCCTCTTCCCCATATAATATTAGGTAATATCCCTACTCTTCTCACTGAATTTTCAATAGTTTCATAAATTTTATCATCAGCACCCCTATGAATTTTATCAACCATTTTATTATGAAATATTGTTTCTATATCTATTAAAACTGGATGTTTCCCATGTGCAATTATGTTCTCATAGTGAACATCATTACCTCTTAAGACATATAAGATAAATAACAGCTTTCCTAATTCATCATAATAATTTTGCATATCTAATTCAGAACTGCAAGATTCATAACTTATATATTCAGACCAACCATAATCTCTTTTATCAATTACTTTATAGGTATATAAATTACTATTTGTTAACCTATTAAAAAGTTTTATCGTCTCTTGAAATTTTTCATCTAATTCAAGAGTTCTAGGCTTGTAAACAACACTTTTCCCATTTTCAGAATGTACTATAATAACAGATTTTCCATTATTGTGAGAATCTGAAATATTTAAGTCAACTTTTGTTATTATATCTGAAATGAAAAAGTACTTTTTTAAATCATGGATATCATCATAAAAATGTTTAATAAATTCAAAAGTTGCAGTCACCCAATTATTTACTGCTTCAACCATTAATCTTAACATTACAGGATATTCTTCCAAAATATCCCAAAAGTGCTCTTCAATATAATGTTCTGTAAAATATTCATATCTTTCATATTTATTTTCACCTATTAGCTTTTCGTTTTCTTTAGCAATATTTAACTCAAGAATTATTGTCCTATATGTTATATTTATTAATTTATTTATAAGCTGAATAGTAAATTGATTAATGATATCTTCCGAAATATTATAAAATTTTAAACATTTTTTTAAATTGATAACTCCAACATTTATAAATGGCTTATAAAAATCATAAAATAAAGGCTTCACTTTTTTATATTTATTGTTCCTAACATAGAATTTAGGCAACTTATATTCCAAATATTCCTGTGATTGCATATAGTATAAAAATTTTTCTATTTTTTTCATTTCTACAGTATTTTTAATCTTAAAGTTTGACTCCTCTAAAATACATTCAAATCTATCACTATCAATATTATATGCCTTCAATAAATAATCTTCATAATTTATGAAATCATCACCCAAAAAAGATTCCCAGTACTTTTTTCTAACTTTAGCTATCTTATAATTTTTAAAATTTAGTTCATAATCTTTTCTCTCAAAAGAATAAGCAAAATTTTTAAATTCTTCAATCGATTTCAATTATACATCCTCCTGATAGTATATTAAAAAACGGGAGGCAGAAATATACCATCCGCCCCCCATTCACATATGGAAATTTATATCCATCAGCAACAAATTAAAGTTGCAAATGGACATTCTGTAGTTATAGTGCAACCATGACCACATGAATCTTTTCCAGAATAGCAATGACAATGTGTATTTGCTGTTCCACCTGCCATCATTCCATCAAGTTCGCTATCAGATAATTCGCGGAAAATATCTCCTGCTGGATTATCAACATCTTCATTTTTAAAATAGATAGCTTTTTTCCAATTCTCCATTTTTTTTGACATAATCTCTCCTCCTTTCTTTAGTTTTATAAATATAATGCGTAGATTTCATAATAAACGCATCCTATTTATCAATCTCATTCATATATTTTTTCGCAGTATTTACTAAGTAAAATTTTTTGCAATATAAATACTAACAAAACTATTATTGCTGAAATTAATTTTTCTTTATTTGTAGAATCTATAGCATTAGAAATGTAAAACATACTATTTACAACATATAAGTAAGCCATATTTAATTGTGAAACAAATACTCCAAAGAATGAAACAACAAATCCAATAATTACTCCTATTTGTAAATTTTGTTTAAAATATAACATAATGCTTATTATTAACCACGATATTAAATAACTTACCAATGCATGAATCATATACTTAATAAAATATTGTATTACTACATTAGAATTTATTGACTCTAAGTTTAGTTTGATTTCAAAAAAAAGCATCAATAAAAATGTAAGCAAAGAATATATCAAAGATAATATAAGACTAACGCTTTTTTTGCTTTTAACTATATCTTCTATATTAATAGGTGAAGTTAATAAATTATTCCATACCTTATCTCTGCTTTCCATTAAAAACAATTCCATTCCTATTAATGTAAATATTGGAGTAAAAATATAATATGAATTCACACTTAGACCATTTTTCAAGAACCAACTGAAAGTTGATCCATACTTTATATCGTTATATGTCATATTTCCCATCCCATATTGTATAAGAGATGAAATTAGGCAAACTATAAATAAAATGAGTAAAAGTTTTTTGCGTTTAAGTTTTTTTAATTCTATCTGTACCATGCTAATCACCTTAGTTAACCTACACATCTTGTTTTTTTAAAATTTTTATTGATATATAAACATAAATTGCAAATACAATAACAATGTTTGCTATAAAATATCCTATATGTGGACTACTTTCTACTCCTTCAAAGTTGTTATACCAAATTACATTATGGCTGCTTGCTAAAGGACTTATACCTTGCAACTTTTTCATTAAAAAAAATGTAACTACTATATAAAGGCTTCCTATTAAATTTGTAGTAGCAGCATTACCTTTTGTAACAATAGTAATTATTGACACTGGTATTACGCTTAAAAAAATAAATATCGAACTTCTAATACATAGTAAAAAAAATCTTGAAACTAACTCACTTGTCATACTATCATGAAATCTAGTTAAAAAACCTGTAATACAAACTGTTAAGAACACAAAAATCATGATAGCTAGAGATATCATAAATAAGTAAACTAGTTTAGATATAAAATATTTTGTTCTTGAAATAGGTATTGTCCATATATACTTAATTGTGTCATTATTATAATCATTTGAAAATGATGTTGTTAAGAATGATAGTAAAATCATTGGTAATATTAAATAATTCATATAACTTAATGAAAACTTATATAAGTATACGAAACTGTCAAAGAGTCCTGTAGCTTCATTAGTATATATTAATATCATTGTTAGATAAGCTATAACTAATACCAAAGATATATATACAACTTTTGATCTCTTTTGCTTTTTAAATTCTGAAAATATTAAATTACCCAATTCCTTGACCTCCTGTAACTTTTTTAAAATAATCTTCAAGTGTTATTTTCTCTTCAATAATTCCATTTACTTCGAAGTCATTTTTTATAAAAATTTTATTTAAATCGGAAACCTTAACATTTTCATTTTTTATAATAATTCCTTTATTAAAGGTTGCCATTTGCTCAGAATTCACTCCATTCTTAGATAATAAATTTATTGCTTCTTGAGTCTTATCAACATAAATCTTAACTCCAAATTCATTATGAGAGTTCCATTCTTCCAAATTAATTTCATCAATTAAATTTCCATCGTTAATAATTCCTATCCTATCTGCCAAATTTTCTAACTCTGGTAAAATATGGCTAGAAATAAGAATAGTAGTTCCATTTTCTTTTAGAGATTTAATTAAATCTCTAACTTCTGCAATTCCTATTGGATCTAAACCGTTTATTGGTTCATCTAAAATCAAAACTTTTGGTTTGTGCATTATAGCATTTGCAATTGCAAGCCTTTGTTTCATTCCTAATGAATACTTGCCAAAAAGCTTTTTGTCATTATATGGAAGATTCACTAACTTTAAAGCTTCTTTTACTGAGTTTTCAGAGTCGCCTCTTAATTTTGCAAATATCATTAAATTTTCTGTTGCCGTCAAATTACTATAAAAACCAGGGCTTTCTATAATACAACCAACGTTCTTTAATACTTCCTTTCCTTTATCAGTGCTAGTATCAGAACCAAGCAAGATAACTTTCCCTTTAGTTGGTTTAGTTAATCCTAATATAATCTTCATTATAGTAGTTTTCCCCGCACCATTTCTACCTAATAATCCATATATTTCGCCTTCATTTATATTTATGTTAATAGATTTCAATACAGGCGAATCTTCATAATACTTTTCTAAATCTTTTATGCTTAGAATACTATTCATCAATTTAATTTCTCCTTAAATGTTCATTTATAACAGTCTAGTGTTTAGTCTCATAATGTCTACTTATTATCATTACTATAAATTCATCTACTTTTTACAAATTCACATTAGACTTTTTATCATAATAATTGTATAAGAATTTCAAAATTTAATCAGCTAACTTTTGTGAATATTTCCCTTTTTCATCTATCAATTTTACTTTTAATAAAATTTTTCTTCTGTTTTTTTTAATTATGTAGATGTGCCAAGCTATATAAATATTTGTTAATCGTTCCTAATTATATATGCCTTTAATTAATATTTTTGAATGTCCTCAAATTCTATGAGTCTTATTTCATTATCTCTAATCTCCAATATACATGGTATGGTATTGATACCATAATAATCTAAGGTCCTATTAAGCTCAGTATTGTTAAAATATTCACCTATGTCTAAATCTACGACATTCTTAAATAAATCATGTCCTTCACTTTCTTTTTTTACTAGCTCTATTCCATTGCTTATATAATGTAAGCAATAAGGACAATCTTTTGATGTTAATAGATATATGCCATCTTTTTTGCCTATATCTTTCCAATCTATTTGATTCAACTGCCTTTTCTTTATTTCATAATTAGATAATTCATAAAATTGTTCATAATTACTAATATTTAAATTAAACAATTTAAATATTGCAAAAATAAGAACTAGAAGATATATTCCTTTGATTATATTTTTACTTTTCACTTTCTATACCAACTACTTAAAAAGTATATTTCCAATGAACATAGTAATTGGGAAAGATAATAGCAATAACAAGTTCAAAAAAGCAAATAATATAGATTTTCTTTTTACGGAAGATATCAAGCCAATTATCCCAAGTATAGGGCATATAAAAATCGTGCTTATACCTAAAGGCTTTAATTCTGTAAATTTATCTAATAAATTCACAGGAAGAATATATGAAATAACAAACACTATTATACCGAGTACAAATGTGTATTTCCCTATATTAGTTCTTAGCATCCAACTTGCCCCACAGTATTAAAATACGTTCTAATTGCCCATGCTACTTTAGCCATTGTTCCTGACATTTCACTTTTATGTTCATCGATATA